>JAJZHR010000166.1 GCA_021810815.1 Acidobacteriota bacterium
GGCCTCCGCAGCCTTGTTATCCGCGACGATGACGATGGCCGGCGCATTGCTGGCGCGAACGAAGTAGGGCAGATACAAGGCTCGCGCCGTGGCCGTCAGTCCAGAGACGCGACGGCGCTCCGTGCCCGCGGCCAGATGCCGCCGCACACGCTCGAATGCGTCCGAATGTTCAAGGTCCGCGAACAGATCGCGGACAAAAGGAAGGACCATGCCGTCTTGATTTTATCAACCGGCCTGAACAGAACCCCAGAGCGCCTTCGACGAACATGGGGCTGGGGCGAGAATCCGGGTGCCCCGCGTCTCGCTTTTGAGACGTTGGATCAGGGCCGCCACTTTGGTCTTGACGGTGACTCTTCCCGTCAACTTCGGGTTTTTACCCGTTATCTGACGGTTGCATGCCTGCCGCGGGGGCAAAATCGCACTCTGGTCTTTGCGGTGGGTCTTCCCGTCAACTCCCGGTTTTTCCGGCAATTCAGGGCTTTCGCTCCAGAACCTTCGGCCTTTGTGGTGACTCTTCCCGTCCATTCACGGTTTTGAGCCACAAAATCAGTCGCAATAGGCAGCCGTCGAAGCCAGCACTTCTTCTTCCGCCTGCGCCTTCTCAGCCGCTTCATCAATGGAGATTCCAGAGAAACGCGCCTCGAAAAAACCATCCACAGCGCCCAGCACCGAGGCCCCCGTCTTCGCCTCGTAGATGGCCTTGCGCAGCGCCGCCCCGCCCGGAACCCCATGCGTGAACCAGCTTGCGAACTGCTTCATTTTCCCAACGCCCTCGCGGGTTTGACGCGCTTGGTCCACGTTCGCGTCCGCCGCTTCTTCGCTCGCCAGCTCGCCGATCAGCATCTCGAAATACGTGCGAATCATGCGGTACCGATCCTGCTCCGTAGGCAGGTCGTAGCGGCCCTCAGCCGTGTACTGGGCGATCTGCCGGAAGATCCACGGATTCGCAGGAGCAGCCCGTCCAATCATCACCGCGTCGCAACCCGTCTGCTCCACCAGCGCGGAAGCATCCTCCGGCGTCCGCACATCCCCATTCCCAATCACAGGAATCCCCACCGCCTCCTTCACCTGCGCAATGTACTCCCAGCGGGCCTGGCCGGAGTAGCCGTCCTCGCGTGTTCGCGCATGCAGAGCAACCGCATTCAAACCGCACTTCTCCGCCAGCTTCGCAAGCTCAACGCAGACGATCTGATCGTCATTCCAACCCATGCGGAACTTGACGGTGAATGGAATCGTCACCGCCGCTCGCACCGCCTCGAAGATGGTCGCGATCAGCGGCAGATCGCGCAGCAGACCACTGCCGCCATTGCATGCAACCACGCGCTTGGCAGGGCACCCGAGGTTCAGATCCACGATGTCGAAGCCGGAGTCCTGGCAGATGCGCGCAGAGTCGGCCAGCGTCTGCGGGTTCGATCCGAAGAGCTGCGCGGAGATAGGGTGCTCGTCGTCGTAATAGGTCAGGTAGCGCTTGCGCTTGGACTCGCGCATCCGCGACAAGCCGTCGGCGGAGGTGAACTCCGTCATGATCAGACCGCAGCCGGACTGCTGGTTCGTCGTTGCCTGCTCCACCCCTGCGGAGAGAGAAGCACCGAGCGATGCGTCAGCATCCGAAGCGGCGGAAGAAGTGAACACGCTCGCGTTCTTGATGAAGCGGCGGAACACCGTATCCGTCACGCCAGCCATCGGAGCCAGCACCGTCGCAGGCGCGATGCGCACGCCACCAATGCGCATCTCCGCAGGAACGCGCGCATGGGTGGGCATCGCATGCTCAGTCGGATTGTCCCAGTGCTTCTTCATAGCGATAAAAAGGCCCCCGCCGCAGCGGAGGCCTCTTGTGGTTCTGTGCCAGCCTTGCGGCGGTTATTTCGCTGCGGCCTCGGCTTTGCCCGCGTCGGACTTGGCGAACTTGCGGCGGAAGCGCTCGATACGGCCAGCGGTGTCCACCAGCTTCTGCTTGCCGGTGAAGAACGGGTGGCAGGCAGAGCAGATTTCGACCGTGATGTCGCCCTTGTGCGTGGACTTGGTGGCAAACGTGGTGCCGCAAGCGCACTTGACGTTGATTTCGTTGTAGCTCGGATGAATCCCCTGCTTTGGCATGGCTGTTTAGACCTCTGAAACCTTTCCCTGAAAAACCTGATGAGCGTGGCTTGGCCGCCGGATGGCGTTCCCGCACTGCTGTTTGGTCGCTTTCCTCAGTTTACCCCGGATTTTCACAGCGGGCAATCTTCCCGGCGCGAAGCACTCCGCGGCTGCGGCTGACATACTAGATGCAGCCCATGGCAACTACGATTCCAATCTGCCCTATCTGCGACGGCTCCGGCATGCGTGTTGTGACGCTTGGCAGCGGCGAACAGGTCGCGCGCAAGTGCGACTGCCAGGTGGCAGCGCGCAACTCCCGCGTGCTCGCGCGCGCCCGCATTCCGCGCCGCTACGAGCATTGCTCGCTCGACAGCTACGAGACGCGCTTCCCCGGAGCCAACCGCACGCTCTCCGCAGCGCTGCTCACTGGTCGCAAGTTTGTCGAGAGCTATCCCCTGGAGAATGACGGCAGCGGCCTGCTGCTAACCGGCTCCATCGGCGTCGGCAAAACGCACCTCGCCGTTGGCATCCTACGGGCTCTGGTGCTGGATCGCGGCGCGACAGGCATCTTCTACGACTACCGCGAGCTGCTGAAGGCCATTCAAAATTCGTTCAACCCCCAGGTGAAGACGACCGAACTGGAGATTCTGAAGCCAGTGTTCGAGGCCGAGGTGCTGGTGCTCGACGAACTGGGTGCCAACAAGCCAACCGACTGGGTGTGGGACACCGTCGCGCACATTCTGAACACGCGCTACAACGACAAACGCACCACTATCATTACGACGAATTACCCCAACATAGGCCCCCTGGGCTCTGCGCCAGAGACGGGCCGCAGCCGGCTCAGCGACGCGCAGAGGGCCGTGCGCGAGGAGACCCTCGGCGACAGGATCGGCGAGCGCATGCGGTCGCGGCTGCAGGAAATGTGCGTTGTGGTGGAGATGCAGGGCGAGGACTTCCGCCAGACGGTGCGCAAGGCGAGCTTTGTCTAAGCCGCAGAAGCGGCTCGCGCGCGGCTAAACGACTGCGGCGGACACAAGCAGAAACAGGGCTACGAGCGCGGTGCCGATCTGATAGGCGATCTCTGGCCAGACTTGCTCTTGCTGCGCGGTGGTGGACATCGTTGGCCCCCTTCTCAACGTGGCGAATTCAAGGTGATGAACAGCAGTTTGCGATTCTTCGGGATCGTTTCTTCTTGTTGGACTCAATCTTCTCCGCAAAGATTCACGCGCGGGATGAAAATCGCATCAATCCTTGCAGAAGAACCCGCAAAGGAACCAATAAAGGAACCCAGGGGCGCAGCTGATTTAGCCAATCGGATTCCGTACGAGCCAGACAAGCAATGGGACGCTCTGACGCCAGTTGCTGAACACGATTTAAGCCCCGAAGCACACTTGGTCTGAGTCCAGGAGCACACTTGTCTGGGATGCGGCGCGCGCATACGGAGCCGCTCGGGATTAGAATTTTCGCCAGCGCCTTGCTCAATGGAATCCATGCGTGAAGAAGCGCTCGAAAGGCTACGATGGCAAAGCAGGAGCAGCAGGGACTTTCCGGGAGCAGTTCCAACAAGGACACCGACGCGGGCAGGAGCGGCGCTCCCAATTTCAATCTGCCCTCTCTTGATCTGGCCCCGGAGCCGGCGCAGAGCAGCCGCATGCCACTGGTGGTATGGATTGCTGTCGGTCTTCTCGTGGTGGCCACTATCGCTGTCGGGGTGTGGTCCATCAGCGCGCGCAAGGGCGCATCCAGCAGCCCCGCCAATGCGACGACCATTTACCCGCTCGACCCATACGCTGCGAACCTTCCAATCACCGGCATTGTGATGAGCGAAGCCGGAAGCCTGGCTGGAGGCAAGCTGACCTACATCGATGGCCACATCCGCAACACCGGCTCCAGAACCATTGATGGCATCACGGTGCAAACCATCTTCCGCAACGACGTCGGCGAACTGCCGCAGGTGGAGACGCTTTCGCTGATGCTGATCCGCACCCACGAGCCCTACGTGGACCTGCAGCCGGTGAGCGCGAGTCCCCTGAAGCCGGGCGACGACCGGGAGTTCCGCCTCATCTTCGAGCGCGTTACGCCCAACTGGAACCAGCAGTATCCTGAGATCCGCGTCATACGCGTTGCCGCAAGGTAGAGTGCGGGCCAGCCAGAGGCGGTTGGCTTGATCGCGGAACCCCGTTCTGCAGCATGTTCCTTTGGAGTAAGATAGGCGGCGCATGGCTACCTACCAACTCTCGCACGATGCCTTTGAGGCGCGCCTGAAACGGGCCCGCCGACGGCTGCGCCTGAAGTATGGCTTCTTCACGCTGGTTGTGGCGGGCCTGGGCCTGCTCAACTACGAGCGCAACGAACAGCGCCATTGGCAGACCGAGCTGGTCGCTCTTGTCCTGTGCGGCATCCTGCTCGTCGCCGGATACCTGAACGGACATCGGCTGATCCTCGCGGAGGAGCAGTCACCACTCAATTTCTATCGCCTCACCGTTGGCAGGGACTGCGTCGAATGCAGAGACCGCCAGCACGGCGACACCGTTCTGCACGTCAGCGAGATCGTGCGTATCCAGCCCGTGGCGCGCGGCCTCTGCCTGCGGACGGCGAAAAAAAGTCGCTCCATCCTGGTGCCCGCCAACCTGCAGGACTACGCTGGCTGCGTCGCCGAACTGAAGAGCATCGGCGTTCCGGTGTGAATACTTCGGGGTCTGCAGCTCAGCTTCAGCCCCAGGAAGCTCGGATAGTTCGCCGAATCAGCCATTCCGCGATGCGGCAGCATGGATCGCCAGCAACGTCTCCAGCAGCGGCTTAAGATGATCCAACCGGAGCGCGTTCGCTCCGTCGGACTTTGCATGGGCCGGGTCGTCATGCACCTCCAGGAACAGGCCATCCACGCCTGCAGCCACCGCGGCCCGCGCCAGCACGGGAATGAACTGCGGCTGGCCTCCTGAAACTCCATTCGCCGCCGACGGCATCTGCACCGAATGCGTTCCATCGAACACCACCGGGGCGAACTCCCGCATGATGGGCAGCGAACGCATGTCCACCACCAGGTTGTGATATCCGAAGCTGGCGCCGCGCTCCGTGAGGGAGACGCGAGCGAGCGGGCCACTCTTGCCTTCAGGAGCGGACTCGCGAATCTTGTTCACCGCGTGCCGCATGTCCTCGGGTGCCACAAATTGCCCCTTCTTCACGTTGACGGCCCGGCCTGTCTGCGCGGCTGCCACCAGCAGATCCGTTTGCCTGCACAGGAACGCCGGAATCTGCAGCACATCCACAGCCTCCGCCACGCGTTCGCAATCGGCGGCGTTATGCACGTCCGTCAGCACGGGCAGGCCCGTTCGCTCGGCCACCGCGCGCAGGATGCGGCAGCCCTCCTGCAACCCCGGGCCGCGAAAGCTGGTCAGCGAGGTGCGGTTCGCCTTGTCATAGCTCGCCTTGAAGATATACGGGATGCGCAGGTCGGCCGTGATGCGCTGCAAGGCGTCCGCCATCCTCAGGGCGTGCGCCTCAGACTCAATGACGCACGGTCCTGCGATCAGAAACAGCTTGCCGCCGCCGACCTCAACATTGCCGATAGGAAACGTATGGCTCATGAACATTGATTGTTCCATAAGTCGGCGAGAACCCGTTGGCCCTGGAGGAGTTTCGGCTAGTCCACTTCGACCTTTTGAAATCCCAGGCCGTCCAGCAGCGATGTGACGGTCGCACGCGCATTCTGCTGCGCGGTGTTCAGAATGCCGTCGGCCAGAGCGGACTGCTGCAACTGCGCCTCTGCCTTCTGCCGCACCTCGGTTTCAAGATTGGGGTCTGCGGGAACCAGCACGCCAGTACTGCGTGAATAGACGCGGGTGTGCGCGTTGTCCAGCCTGGTGACAAAAATCTGCGGCGGCGGCAGATGGACATGGATGTCTTTCCCGCTGATCCGAACGTCATCAGCCTGCAACAGGGAAAGATCC
>JAJZHR010000167.1 GCA_021810815.1 Acidobacteriota bacterium
GCCGAGAATCAGGAGGGTGTTGGTGCGGGAACGCTCCGAGCGAGTGAACCATTTGGTGAGGAGAATCAACATTGCGGGCAGGATGAAGCTCTCGACCGCGCCAAGAAGCAGACGGTCGGCCGCGAGCAGCCAGAAATTGCGGATGATGCCGGTGAGCGAGGCCAGGACTCCCCAACTGAGCAGAGCGAAGAAGATGAGGAAGCGGGCGCTTCTGCGGCTTGCGAAGGCGGCCCCTGGAATCTGAAAGAGGAAGTATCCGAGGAAGAAGAGAGCGCCGAGCAAGGAGGCGCGGGAGTTGCTGATGTGGAGCGTCCGTGCGAGTCCGGCGGCGGCGCCGAAGCCGTAATTGGCCCGATCCACATACGCGAGGCTGTAGGTGATGAAGACGGCAGGGAGAATGTACAGCCAGCGCTTGCGCAACTCTGCTTGAGTCTGGCGTTCGCTCAGCGCCGGTGCTGGAATCGGACTCTGAAGGGCGCTTTCCATCGTGTGACGCTCCTCGCGTCCCTTGAGAGCGCGCATGTTGAATTCCCTGCCCTGCCTGACGCGCGAGTTCGCTTGCGATGAAGCCTACACTATGATTCCCCAAGTTTCCATATTCTTTTCATGCTGAACTAAATTGAAGACCTCGATCAGAGATTCGCAACAAGCGAGATCCGCATTCTTTTTCCTGGTCTGCGCCCCGGTGCAACGAGAAGCTCGTTCAATCAGAGAAGGCTCTGCCGAGGCAGCCTGTGCTCGCGCATGAGTTGCTAAACGTCTCTTGCCTGGAATAGATTGCTGAAGTGCGAAATACAGCATAATTTTCGAGTGCCACAGAATACCTGTATTTCAAGTATTGGACCGACTGGCGCAGGAGGCTTGCCTGGCCCCACTGCCGGGAATACCAACTTGCAAGGAGCGTAAACAATGAGCAGCATGGACGCGGTGAATCGGCGGTCGTTTCTGAAGGGAATCAGTATGGCAGGCGCCCTCTCGGCTATTCCGGAGACGGCATTCGGCCTTGGGTCGGGCGGCGGAAGCATTGCGCACGAGGTGGCCGAGGCTTCCCAGGATGCGAACGCGAAGCCGAAATACAGCATCAAGTTCGCGGTGTGCGGGATGAGCCACGACCACATTTATGGAATGGTGGGAGCGATCCAGCGCGGCGGCGGGGTGCTGGTGGCGGTTTACGGCGAGGAGCCGGACAAGCTGGCGGCGTTCCGGAAGAGGTTTCCCGATGTGAAGATGGTGGCATCGGAGGATGAGATCCTCAACGACCCGACCATCCAACTGGTGCTGAGTTCGACCATCGCCAGCCACCGGGCTCCGCTCGGCGTGCGCGTGATGCAGCATGGCAAGGACTTCCTGAGCGACAAGCCCGGCATCACGACGCTGGAGCAGTTGGCGGATGTGCGCAAGACCATCGCGGAGACGCACCGCATCTACGCGATCATGTACAGCGAGCGGCTGGAGGTGAAGGCGGCGGTGAAGGCAGGCGAGCTGGTGCAGGCGGGAGCGATCGGGAAGGTGATCCAGACGATCAACATCGCTCCGCACCAGATCGAACAGGGCGGCGGCGCGAACAATTTCGCAGGAGGCGCGTCGAAGCGGCCCTACTGGTTCTGGGAGCCGGATCTCTACGGTGGCATTCTGTGCGACATCGGTTCGCACCAGGTGGACCAGTTCCTGTTCTACACGGGATCGACATCGGCGGAGATCGTGGAGTCGCAGATCGCGAATGTGAATCACCCGGAGCATCCGAAATTCCAGGACTTCGGCGACATGGTGCTGCGCGGAGACCGCGGCCTGGGGTACGTCCGGCTGGACTGGTTCACGCCGGATGGGCTGGGGACGTGGGGCGACGGGCGGCTGTTCATCCTGGGGACGCAGGGCTATATCGAGGTCCGCAAGTATGTGGATGTGGCCGTGAAGAAGGCCGGGAACAACCTCTTCCTGGTGGACAAGGACAGCGCGCGCTACATGGACTGCAACAACGTGACGCTGCCGTTCGGTCCGCAGTTCGTGGCGGACGTGGTGAACCGGACTCACATTGCGCAGGACCAGACGCAGTGCCTGCTGGCGGCGGAGCTGGTGATCAAGGCGCAGATGAACGCGCAGCGAGTGACGTTGAAGGCGTAAGGGCGGAAGGCCGCCGGGAAGCAGACGATCCGGGAAGTGCGGCATAAGGAGCAGAGCATGAAGGCGAAGCTTGAGACAGGCGTATCCCGGCGACGGTTCCTGAAGACGTCGCTTGGAGCGGCGGCGGTTGCTGGATTTCCAACCATCGTACCGTCAAGCGTATTCGGCCAGATGGCCCCCAGCAAACGCATCAACGTAGGCGCGATCGGGGTTGGGCGAATCTCGCGCGGGCACGACCTGCCAGGCATCTGGCAGTTCGACCATGCGCGGATCATTGCCGTCTGCGACCTGGATGCCAACCGGGTGGAGCTGGGCAAGACGCTGGTGAACAGCGTGTACGCGAAGAAGACGGGCAAGGCGTACGACGGGGTGACAGGCTACAGCAATTACCACGAGCTGCTGGCCAACAAGGACATCGACGCTGTGGTGATCAGCACGCCGGACCACCAGCACGCCATTGTCGCAGTGGATGCGGTGCGCGCAGGCAAGGACGTTTATTTGCAGAAGCCAGCGTCGCTGACCATTGCCGAGGGCCGCTACCTGAGCGACGCGGTGCAGGCTTCAGGACGCATTCTGCAGATCGGCAGCCAGCAGAGGTCCTGGGTGCAGTTCCGGCGCGCTGCGGAGCTGGTGCGCAACGGGCGCATCGGGGACCTGAAGCATGTGGAGATCGGATTGCCGGGTGACCCAGGGGGGCCGGATGCTCCGGTGATGCCAATTCCGCCAAACCTGAACTACGATGCGTGGCTGGGATCGACACCGGAGGTGTACTACACCGAGATGCGGGTGCATCCGCAGAGCGGCTTCAGCAGACCGGGGTGGCTGCGGTGCGAGCAGTTCGGCGCAGGCATGATCACGGGCTGGGGAGCGCACCACGTGGACAGCGCGCACTGGGGCATGAACACGGAATACACCGGACCGGTCGAGGTGTGGGGCTCGGCGGAGTTCCCGACACATGGCCTGTGGAACGTGCATGGAAAATTCATGACGCATGCCATCTACGCCAATGGCGTGACTATGGACATTTCGGGAGATTTCCCGAACGGGATCAAGTTCCATGGGACCAAGGGATGGATTTTTGTGACGCGCGATCAGCAGACCACGCCGACTGATCCGGGTGGCAAGCCCGTGGCGAAGATTGAGCCCCTGATGGCGAGCGACCCCAGGATTCTGGAGAGCGTGATCGGGCCGGATGAGATTCATCTGTATGTGAGCACGGACCAACATGGAAACTGGCTGGACTGCATCCGCTCGCGAAAACTGCCAATCTCGCCAGTGGAGATGGGCCACAGAGCGTGCTCGACCTGCCTGATCCACCACATCGCGATGCGGGCGAACCGGCACCTTTATTGGGATCCGACGAAGGAACGCTTCCATAACGACGACGACGCGAATGCACAGATCTCGCGTCCCCAGCGCGCGCCTTATCGATTCAGCTAAGGGAATGCTGATTCAAAAGACCTTGCGATCGCGAGACGAAGCGCGCATCCAACTGGCTGGAGGCAAAATATGGAACTGAAATCGTTCGGCTTTGGGTATTCCGGCGCCCTGGCATTGGGCTTCGATGAGGCGCTCCAACGCACAAAAGAAGTGTTGGCGCGCCATGGCTTCGGTGTTCAAGCTGAAATCCAGATTTCGGCGACGCTGAAAGCGAAGCTTGGCGTAGACATCCCTCGAGAAGTGATTCTGGGCGTTTGCAATCCAGGACTCGCTTACAAGGCGATTCAGGCTGAGCCGGAAATCACCGTTCTGCTGCCCTGCAACGTGACCGTGAGAGAGACGCCCGAGGGGGTGCTGATTGGGGCAGCCGATCCCAGGAAGCTCATCGAGGTGGCTGGCAATCCTCACCTGAAGGATGTTGCCCTGCAGGCGGAGAAGCTGCTGATGGAAGCTCTCTCGGAGCTTTAGGAGCCTCTGATTCAGCAGAGATGCGTCCCTCAGGGTCTAACGCCCAGATAAGTTTTGAGCAACTCCCGGGCGGAGGCCCGACATGCCCAGCCATGCTCGTTCGCTGTGTATTACCATCGAACGAGCATGGCTCGAAGCCGTTCCGGTATAGCTCCCCTCCTCCTCGTTGCGGCATCCGTCGCCTTGTTTCTCTTTCTCCATAACCACGTTCATGCTCCATTGCTGCCGGGCCCCTCGATTGATGGCCATGCGCCGACTCCACACCGGCGAGCGGAACGCGCGCGTGCGTTCCGCAGACTGCCGGATGAAGATGCTGGCCCTGGCAAAGATCGCGCATACGGCCGGAGCTACGAACAACGGGAGCAGATCCCGGCATCCTGCGGCGCATTCGGTACGACGTGCACTTCCCGCTACTTCCGATCATGGAAGGAGACTGGAGATGAAACCTGCACGGTGCGAACCAGCCACGGCTATCCTGTGCCGGACCCTCGATGCACGCCGGGAGGAATCAACCCTTCTGTTTCAGCAGAAGTGCTGAAGACCGCTGCGTGGAGGACGAGGTGCGTCCGCAATTGCCAGACCAGCGAGGCGGAGAAGCACGTGACGTATGGCTGGTATGGGATTCGCAAGCCCCGCGCCAACTCGGGAGAGAATCAGGTCTGCGAGCTGGATCACCTTGTGCCCCTGGAACTGGGGGGCGCGGACGGCCTGGGGAACATCTGGCCGGAATGCGGCCCGGGTTCGATGCCTCTCCAAAATCGCTACTTCAAAATCAAGGATCGCGTGGAGAATTACCTGGCGGACGAGGTGAAATCGGGACGGATGCCGCTATATACGGCCCAGCGCGGCATCGCTTCCGATTGGACGCAGTTCCTGCCAGCGGCAAATCGCTACTGCGAAGCCGGTGGACGCTGCTGAACGAGGCGATGCATCGCAGCCACTATCAGGCCTCGCCGGGGGCTTATGCTGGCGGATTGGCTCGTGCCCGCCAGATGGCTCCAGCGATGGGATCGACGACTCCCTCGCGGACCTGAATGGAGGGGAACTCCGCGCGCACGGCTGCGACCAGAGCCTGACGCAGGGGAGCGACTTTCTCCAGGATGCCGCCTGCGAAGGCGAGTGGAGGCACCCATGAGGGGTCGGGCGCGAGCCGTTGCAGCCGCCGCGCGACGAGGTTGACCAGGTGCGCGAGGTCTTCGCCCTCTTGTTTCAGCACCGACAGGGCGACGGCATCGCCCTGTGTGGCGCATGCGAGCACGACGCTGGTGAGGCGCGAGAAGTCCGGCGCGGGGGCGCTGTTGGCATACTCGATCAGGTGGTCAATCGACGCGAGGCTCCAGAATTCCATGATCGCCGGGAGCAAGAGCGTGGGGGTTTCCTTCACCTCCTTCTGCGCGACCTCTCCCTCCTGCGCCATCTGCCCGGTTGCTTCATCGATGGCGAGGAAAGCGGCGCGCAGCCCTTCGGAGCCGATGCGATGGCCGGAGCCCTGGTCGGCCAGAGCCGGGCCCCAGCCGCCTGCGTTCGTCAATTGACCCGAGTGGGAGCGTCCAGCGACGTTCGATCCGGTGCCTGCGAGCGCCAGGATTCCGGGCTGGCCGGGAAAGGCTGCGTCGAGGGCGATTTCAACGTCGCCGAGCAGGAGCAGATCGCCCGAGACCCGCGCAGAGAACGCGTCCCGCAGCCAGTCTGCGACCAGCGGCACCGATTCGCCAGCAGCTCCGACGCAGGTGCGCGTGATGGCATGCATGGGAACGCCTGCGCGGGCAGCCAGCTCCGCCAGAGCATGGTCAAGATTGCGGGCCGCGGTGTCCGCGTCGGCGCGCAGCCGCTTGATGGTGTCTCCGCGCACACGAGCCAGCTCGCGGCTGTCGTCCGCAAGAGCGTAGTCCGTCTTGGTGCCGCCAGCATCCACGGCCAGAAAAAAGCTCATGCGGCTTGCCTTCATCCGTCGATCATCCGTCGATGGCACGGCTCACTCTGCGACAACGGCCT
>JAJZHR010000168.1 GCA_021810815.1 Acidobacteriota bacterium
GGCGATCTCAAACCGCTCCAGTTGGCGGCTCAGGCGCCGGGCTTCTTCCCACAGCGGCCGCAGCGCCGGGCTGGCCACTTTGTATTGGCCCTTCATCTGCTTGACCATCAGTTCGGAGTCGGAGACGACGCGCAGGCGCTTGTGGCCGTTCTCCATAGCCCATTTCAGGACAGCCAGGAGACCCGAATATTCGGCGAAGTTGTTGGTCTGGATGCCCAGGAACTGGCTCAGGCGCCCCACCACGACGCCACGAGCGTCTGCAATCACCGCGCCGTAGCCGGCGGGGCCTGGATTGCCGCGGGAACCGCCATCGCAGTGCGCTGTGAGCTCCTCGCCCGGTGCGGCATTGGCGGTTCGCGACGTGCTGCCAAACAAGTCTCCGGTCATTGCTTCCAGTGTAGCGGGAGAGCCCGCCCGGCAAGGCAAAGCGTGGCTCACGAAATGGGATGGCGCGCGTCCATCGGAGTGCGGCAATTTTGCTTCCCGCAATCCCCCGGAACGGAGATCAGATGGCGACGGATGCGGTGGTTTACCCTAGTTTCATGGTGGGACCGGTGGCGGCGTTGAGCTGGCCGACCGGAAGAACGATACAATCCCCCCCAGGGACGGTATCAGGGTTGGCGGCATCCAGGGCCATTCACGGACCCAATCGCGGGCAGGACCGCCTGCAGTCGCGTGCGCCGGAGACGGAGTTGATCCGGGAGGCGCAGGCGGGGTCGCGCGCCGCTTTCGACACCCTTGTGAAGCAATATGAGCAGCAAGTTCTCCGCCTGGCTCTGCATCTGACCGGCAGCGAGCAGGATGCCGAGGACATTTACCAGGAAGCGTTCCTCAAGGCGTATCGCTATCTCGGCAATTTTCGCTTCGAGTGCTCCTTCTACACCTGGATCTATCGGATTGTGACCAATCTCTGCCTGGATCAATTGCGTCGGCGCAAGACCCGGCGCGAGGATCAGGCAGTAATTTTGGACCAGTCGGGCGACGAGATCGACGTGATGTCGTCGGTATCGGACAACCGGTCGTTCTCAAACCCCGCCAAGGAGCTGGACCGCAAGGTGCTGGGCGCGCGCATTCAGGAAGCGCTGGACAAGCTGACGCCGCGCGAGCGGATGGTTTTCGAATTGAAGCACTACCAGGGGCTCCGCCTGCGCACCATCGGAGAGATGCTGAACACCACGGAAGAGACCGCCAAAAATACGCTCTTCAGGGCGACAAAGAAATTGAGATCGCAATTGGCGGGTCTGCGCTAGATGGTTGGCTGCAGGCAAAGATGTATCTTTTTGAGGCTGGAAGGACGTTGAAATGAACTGCGAACTGGCACACGAGCGGGTCGTGCTGGCAGCCTACGGTGAGCTGCCGGACGACGCGACGCACGAACTGGAACGGCACTTGGCCACCTGTCAGGCTTGCGGGCAGGAACGCGAGCAACTGAGGGCGCTGAAGCTGCTGGCCGATGCCTACCCTGTGGAAGAGGTTCCCGCCAACCTGATGGCTCGCTCGCGGATAAGGTTGGAAGAGGCGCTGGATGCGCTGCCTCCAAAGCGCTGGTTTGAGCGCCTTCTGCAGCTTCTCCGCAACAACGCCGCCAGTTTGCAGACCGCCCCAGTTGCGGCCGCTCTGCTGCTGCTGGTGGGCGCGGGCGCGGGAAGCCTGGGCGGATACCACATGGCGGAGCGCAAGGGGGCCCGCGCCCTTGCGCTGCAATCCGCGCGAGCCAGTGATGCAGACCAGGTCGCCGGCACACAAAGCGTCTCCGCGGTGACAAGTACCGACTCCGGGAACGCGACAGGCGTGGAAGCCGTGAATGTCTCCAGCATTGTGCGCGAGCCAAACAGCCAGCAAGTCGAAGTGCGCTACAACCAGTTGGTGCCCCACGAGGCGCGCGGCTCTCTGGACGATCCTGCGATCCGTCAACTCCTGCTGCTGGCTTCGGAAGACACCGCGTCGGCGGGCGTGCGGGACGACTCCGTGGACCTGCTGGCATCGGCCTGCAAGGCGGGACACGCCTGCCAGGCGGCGGGCATTCGCGATGCCCTCATGATGGCATTGCGCTACGACCGGAACGCGGGCGTGCGCCAAAAAGCTCTGGAAGGCTTGCAGCCCTATATCGCCCAGGATGTGAATGTGCGCGATGCGGTGCTGGGATCCCTGCTGAATGACAACGATCCGCGCATTCGCTCCTATGCCATCAGCATGCTGGAGCCAGTCGAGGCCGACACCAGCGTGCGCCAGGTTCTGCAGTCGGTGGCAACTTCCGATCGTAATCCCCAGATTCGTCTGGTGTCGCGGCAGGTGTTGAGCCGCGCACCGGAGATTCAATAGCAACAGAGGTTCCCAGCCAAGGCACCGCAGGATCGAGAGTGCCAGCTGGGCAAGCAGTGAGGATGCAATGAAACACTTTTTGAGGCCATGTCGGTATTTAGGAGTTGCTGCGGTCGCCCTGTCGATTGCGTCGCTGGCGTCGCCTCCGGGCGCTGCCGCGCAAATCAAGCAAGTCAAGCACCTTTTTCAGGAAGTAAACCCCCTCGGCTCACACGCGCAGGGTTATCTCGGCGTGCTGGTGGGCGACGTGGATAGTGAGCAGGCAAGCAAGCTGAAGCTGAAAGAGGTACGCGGGGCGGTCATCACGCTCATTGACCACGATGCGCCCGCGGGTCAGGCGGGACTGCATGTGAACGATGTGGTCTTGTCGGTGAACGGACACAACGTGCAGAGCGCCGAGGAGTTCAGTCACCTGCTGCGCGAGGTTCCCGCCGGCCACAAGGTGAACCTGGGCATCAGCCGCGACGGCGCCATGCAGAACTCCACAGTGCTGCTGGTGGATCGAAAGGCCATGGAGCACGACGTGTGGAACAAGATGAATAACGGGGATGCGTTTCCGCCGCCTCCGACGGGGATGGGGCTGCTCTCCGGCGGTGGAGATTCCATGCCCAGCTTCCACATGCCGTGGTTTGGCAGCAGCCTGAATGTGGGTGTGCTGGTGGAACCGCTGACATCGCAGATGGCCGATTACCTCGGCGTACCGAACGGCGTGATGGTGAAGCAGGTGGCGCGCAAAAGCGAGGCCGCTTCGGCGGGGTTCAGAGCGTTTGACGTGGTTCTGAAGGTCGGCAACGAACCCGTAAAGACAACCGCTGACTGGGATCGCGCTCTACGTTCCAATCAAGGCAAGATGGTGCCGATCTACATTCTGCGCGAGCGCAAACAGCAGACCCTGAGCATGCAGGTGGATTCAAAGCGGCGCTGATCCCGGAATCGTAGGACATCTTCCATCCAGGCCGACACGCTGGTGGCCCATGCCATCCTGCTTCGTTTCGTTCCCGGCTCACCCAACATCTCTTCTCCTCTGCGAGAATAGGGCTAGATGCTCTCCCTGCAAAATGCCGGCAAGCGGTTTGGGCCGCGCGTTCTTTTTCTTGAAGCCAACTGGCTCATTCGCAAAGACGAAAAAACCGCACTGGTGGGAGCCAACGGAACCGGCAAGTCAACGCTGATGAAGGTGCTCGCCGGCCTGGAATCGCTGGATTACGGATGCCTGCAGCAGACCCGCGGAATGAGTGTCGGTTATCTTCCCCAGGAGGGGCTACGGCTCATCGGCCACACCGTTTTCGAGGAGTGCCTCACGGTCTTCGACGAGATTCGCGAGATGGAGCGCGAGGTCGAGCGGCTCGGCGGACAGCTTGGCGATCTGGATCATGGCAGCGCGGAATATGAATCTGCCGCCGAGCGCTTCAGTTTGCTGCAGGAGCGATTTCACGCGCTGGACGGATACGCGCTGGATGCGCAGGTCGGCAGCGTGCTGACAGGGCTCGGCTTCGGCAAGGACGACTGGTCGCGGCAGACAGATGAGTTCAGCGGCGGTTGGCAGATGCGCATTGCGCTGGCCAAGCTGCTGCTGGCCAAGCCAAATCTGCTGCTGCTCGACGAGCCGACCAACCATCTGGATCTGGAGACGCGCAACTGGCTCGAGGATTACCTGAAGAGCTATCCATTCGGGTACATTCTTATCTCGCACGACCGCTATTTTCTCGACGTGACGATCGATCGCACGGTGGAGATCTGGAACAAGCGACTCAATACCTACCAGGGAAACTACACCAAATATCTGAAGCAGAAGGACGAGCGGCGCGCACAACTGGAGGCCGCGTACAAGAACCAGCGCGACCAGGTCGAACACCTCGAAGCGTTCATCAACCGCTTCCGCGCCCAGGCCACCAAAGCGAAACAGGTGCAGAGCCGGATCAAGGAACTGGAAAAGATCGAGCGCATCGAAATTCCCGAAGAAGAGCCGGTGATTCATTTCAAATTTCCGCAGCCCGCGCCTTCGGGGCGCACGGTGGTGGAAGCTGAAGGGCTTGCGAAGAGCTACGGCGAGAAGCGCGTGCTCGCCAATGTTCGATTCACCATCGAGCGCGGAGATCGCGTGGCGCTGGTGGGCGTAAACGGCGCGGGAAAGTCGACGCTGATCAAGCTGATGACCGGGGTGGAAGCGCCCACATCGGGGTCTGTGCGGCTGGGCCACAATGTGGTGAGCGAGTATTTTGCGCAGGACCAGTACAAAGTGCTGGACGGCGAAGCGCGCATGTTGGACGACATGAGCCGCGCGGCGCTCAAGACGCCAGAGAGTGAACTGCGTTCGCTGCTGGGCTGCTTTCTTTTTTCGGGCGACGATGTCTTCAAGCCGCTGGGCGTGCTCTCCGGCGGCGAACGCAACCGGTATGCGCTGGCGCGCATTCTGGTGTCACCTTCGAACTTCCTCCTGCTCGACGAGCCGACCAACCACCTGGACATGCGCGCCAAGGACGTGCTGCTGGAGGCGATTGCGGCATTCTCCGGGACAGTGGTGTTTGTGTCGCACGATCGCTACTTCATTGACCGGTTAGCCACGCGGGTGCTGGAGGTGGAGAACGGCACGGTTACCACCTACGAGGGCAACTACGAGGACTATCTGCGGCGCAAGGAAGCATTGGCTGCCGGTGTCGCGACGCAAACTTCTTTGCCCCACAATTCCGACATCATTACCGTCGGAGGGATGGGAAACCACCACGCTCCCTTCGCCGAGGAAAAGGAAAGCGCGGGTGGTGTGGAGCCGGCAAAGGAAAAACCTCGCCGCCTCAATCCCATCAAGCAGAAGCAGATGGAAGAGCGCTGCGTGTTTCTGGAAGAGGAAGTACCGCGCGTGGAAGCCGCGCTGGGGCACACCGAGCAGCAGCTTGGGGTGTTTGTTTCCGCGGAAGAAACGCAGCGGTTGAGTATGCTGGCCGAGGAACTGCGCGGGCAGCTCGAAGCGCTGACGGCGGAATGGGAAGAGCTGATGGTGCAGCTCGATGCGTAGTGTCTCGCCTTGCGAAATGGTCAGCCTCAATTAACCGGGATGTGCTGTGAGGCATGGCCTTGCCCATCGTGGATAATCAAATCAAGATGGCCCTTTTGTGGAACCCTGGAAGCTGGGCGCAGCGGCTGGCTGAGTTGGAAGCGCGCTCGGGCGAATTGAAGGAAGCACCTCTGCGGCGCGACGTGCGCTCGCTGGGCATTTTGCTGGGCGAAGTGCTGCGCGAGCAGGCCGGCGACGAGCTGTTTCAGCAGGTGGAAGCGCTGCGGCAAGGGACGATTCGCCGCCGCGACGCCGAGGCGCGCGGAGACGAGAAGGAAGCTGCGCGTCAGGCTGCGGCCGCGCTGGAACTGGTGCATTCGCTGCCGGTGGATCGCGCGGTGCTGCTTACCCGCGCCTTTGCGTTTTACTTCGAACTCATCAATCTGGCGGAGACGAATCATCGCAAGCGGCGGCGCCTGGCGCTGCAGTTGAGCGGCGATGCGGGCCGCCAGCGCGGTTCGCTCTCCGGTACGTTGCAGGCCATGCGCCGCGTGGGCATTACCGCGGACGAAGCGCTGGATTGGCTGAGGCGCGTCCTGATTGTGCCGGTGTTTACGGCGCATCCCACGGAAGTGGCGCGGCGGTCGGTGATGTTCAAGCGGCGGCGCATCGGCGAGGTTCTGGCGGCGCTCGATCGCATG
>JAJZHR010000169.1 GCA_021810815.1 Acidobacteriota bacterium
GTCCGGTATTGCTGAAAATTCTGTCTCGCGAAAGCTCTGGGTATGGGTTGGGAAGGTCTATGTCCCTCTGCCATGCCTCAGGGGCTAAAGCCCTCCGTACTTCACCCACTTGCGGCGGGACTAAAGTCCCGCCCCTTCAAAACCAGCTTGCTCAGGGTTTTCTATGGCCGGAAGCGCGTCTCTCTCCGCGGGTCGCGCAGGCTTGGATTGTCCGGGTCGCGCGGATCGGGGCGGCCGCGTCCGTCGGCGATTCGCGCCTCGGCGACTCTTGGATCTGCCTCGCGTCTTGGGTCTGCCTCGCGCTCGGGGCGATACTCCTGTGGCTGCCTTGCTTCGCGGTATTCTGCGCGCATTTCTCTGGGGTCCGGGTCGGGCTGCGCAATGGCGGAGAGAGCGGCGTTTTCAATGGCGTTCACCAGTTCGCGGGCGAAGTCGTCGGTGCGGGAGCCGAACTCGCGCAGGCGCGCTGCGAACTGGTTGTAGCCGACGACGGCGGGAATGGCGACGACCAGTCCGGCGGCGGTGGTGATGAGCGCCTCGGAGACGCCGGGAGCCACGGCGCGGAGTGTGGCAGCGCCTGCGGTGCCGAGGCCGTGGAAGGCGTCGATGATGCCCATGGTGGTTCCGAAGAGGCCGATGTAGGTGGAGATGGAGCCGATGGTCGCGAGCCAGGTCATGCGGCTTTCGAGGACGGTGAGAGCCTCGCTGGCTGCGGTCTGCGCGGCGCGCTCCAGGGCCTGCGGATTGCGCGGAAGTCCTCGTCCGCCGGTCTGGCGGCTGTACTCGGCGTAGATTTCGTCGAAGACCGCGGCCAGGGGACTGGGGCGGAACTGCTCGCTGACGGCGGCAACCTCGCTGAGGCGCGAGGCTTTGCGGAAGGC
Organism: Acidobacteriota bacterium; assembly: GCA_021810815.1. Taxonomy (GTDB): domain Bacteria; phylum Acidobacteriota; class Terriglobia; order Terriglobales; family Acidobacteriaceae; genus JAJZHR01. The sequence continues at coordinate 882 of JAJZHR010000169.1, forward strand.
GCGCAGGAAGCGGGCGCTCTGGGAGCGGGCGCGGCGGAAGGTACCCATCTTGGACAGCATGATGGTCCAGGAGTAGATGCTGGCGAGCAGCAGCAGGACGAGAACGCCAAAGGCGACGGGGCCGCTGTTGCGAATGAGTTCGACCAGGGCCGATCCACCGGAGGCGACGGGAGCCGCAGCCTGCGTGGGGTCGTCCTGCTGCAGAAGGAATGTGAGCGCGAGGGAAGCGATCTGTGTCATAGAACTCGATGCCAGCGTGATTGAGGTCCGGGGTGGTGCGCAGTGAGATGCGGGTGCGGTGTTGACTTTGGTGTTTTCGTTGTTGCCTATCGGTGCTTCGCTGTTGACTTCAGTGTATAGACTCGGAAAGTTGTGTCCAAGTAGCGAGCTGGTTGCATCTTTGCGGGTTGAGCGGAAATACGAGGAGGCTGCTCTCTGGTTTCTGAGACTTGGAGATTCCTTGGAAAGCTGTGGGGTGGGGAGCATCGCTCCCATGTCTCAAGAGCGAGACATGGGGCACCCGGGATTTGTGGCTCCAATGGGGAGCGGGACGCGAGTGGAAGGAAGAAGCAGATTCCTGCGGAATGACAACCAGAAGGACGGGCAAAGGCAAGGGCAACGGCAAATGTAAGTGCAAGGGCAACGGGATTTGTGGAGGCCCGGTTCCAAAGTGGCTGGGTTGGCTGTAGGCTGTCTCTTTACGAGGGCGATTCCCAATATGCTGCTTGAGTTGCGGGCGGAGAATTACGCGGTCATTGACCACGCGGTGGCGTCGTTCGGGCCGGGGCTGAACCTGCTGACCGGAGAGACGGGCGCGGGCAAGTCCATTCTGGTGGATGCGCTGGCCCTGCTGCTGGGCGGCAAGGCATCCACGGATGTGGTGCGCCACGGAGCTGAGAAGGCAGTGGTGAGCTGCGTCTTCGAGGCCACGCCGGGAGCGGAGGCGGCGCTGGAAGAGAACGGCATCGACATGGAAGGCGGCGAAATCCTGCTGCGGCGCGAAATTGCGCTGAATGGCAAGGGGCGCGTCTTCATCAACAACCAGCCAGCGACGGTGGCGGCTCTGCGGCAGCTTGCGCCGGAGCTGGCGCTGGTTCACGCGCAGTCGGAGACGGTGGGAGCGTTCGACCAGGCGCAGCAGCGCGGGTTGCTGGATCGCTTCGCGGGGCTGAGCGCCGAGGCTGCGGCGGCAGCCTATACTGCGTGGCAACGAACCAAGGCGCGGCTGGAGGAGTTGCAGAGGGACGAGCAGGATCGTCTGCGCATGGCCGACCTCTGGAGCTTTCAGAAGAAGGAGATCGAGCAGGCGGAGATTGAGTCGGCCGAGGAGGACTCTCTGCTGACGGCGGAGAAGCGCGTTCTGGCCAATGCGGAGAAGATCTACGCGGCGGCGATGGGTGCGCATGAGGAGCTGTACGAGGCGGAGAAGTCCGCGGAGAGCGCTCTGTTGGCGGGGTTGCGGCACGTGGAGGAGCTGGCGCGCTTCGACGCCAGGTTTGCGGAGCCTGCGGCGCAGTTGGCGGCGGCCAGGGCAACGGTGCAGGACATCAGCGCGACGGTGCGGGACTACGCAGACGGGATCAGCGCGTCTCCGGAGCGGCTGGCGGACATCGAGGACAGGCTGGCGATGCTGGACCGGCTGAAGCGCAAGTACGGCAAGACGCTGGCCGAGGTGATCGACTTTGGAGCCGAGGTGGCGGGCAAGCTGAATGAGATCGAGAACAGGGAATCGATTCTGGCCGAGCTGCGCGGCCAACTGGAGCGGGATGCCGCAGCGTATTCGCAGGCTGCGGCAGCGTTGACGGAACAGCGGGCAGGCGCGGCGCACAAGCTGGAAAAGCTGGCCGAGGCGCAGATCAACGACCTCGCGATGAAGGTCCGCTTCGAGGTGAAGGTGACGGCGCAGCGCGATGCCAGCCTGTGGACGGCGCATGGGTGGGACGTGGTGGAATGCCGGATCGCGACGAACGCAGGCGAGCCGATGAAGCCGCTGGACGAGATCGCATCCGGCGGCGAAATGTCGCGCGTGATGCTGGCGCTGAAGGTGAGCGTGGAGCAGGGGGCGGGGACGAAGTCGCGGAAGAAGTCTGTGCTGCCGCGGACGCTGGTCTTCGACGAGATCGACATCGGCATTGGCGGCCGGGCGGCGGAGGCGGTGGGGCAGAAGCTGAAGGCCCTCTCGCGCGCGCAGCAGGTGCTCTGCATCACCCATCTGCCGCAGATCGCGGCGTTTGCCGACCAGCACCTGCTGATCGAGAAGAGGGAGAAGTCGGGGCGGACGCAGACCTCGGTTCGGCTGCTGGCGCAGGACGAGCGGACGGAGGAGGTGGCGCGGATGCTGAGCGGAGCGAAGCTGACGGAGACCAGCCTGCAGCACGCGGCGCAGATGATCGAGGCGAGCCGATAGTGATTTTCCCCGGAACTCTCCAACGCTGGCTTAGCTAATTGTAGATACAATGAGAATTGAGTTCGATCCAGCGAAGAACGAGCGGAACATCAGGGAGCGCGGCTTGTCGTTCGAGCGCGCAGCGGATTTCGACTTCGAAAGCGCGACTGTCGGTGAAGTGCAACGGCATGGTGAGATTCGGTTCGTGGCAGGGGGCTATTTGGATGGCCGACTGCATGTGCTCTGCTACATCCTGATACCAGACGGGATGAGAGTTATCAGCTTCCGCAAAGCAAACGATAGGGAGGCAATACGCTATGGCAAGCCTAAAACCATTGGTTGATCAGACAAACCCATTGGCGGATCTGACGGATGATGAGGGTGAAGTTCGGGAGCTTACGGAGGAGGATCTTAAGCATTTCGTCCCGTTCTCCGAACTTCCGCCCGAGCACCAATCCATCCTGCGGGGCTTGAAGCGCGGTGCGCAGAAGGCGCCGACGAAGCAGTTGATCTCCATCCGGCTGTCGCAGGACGTAGTGCGTGAATTTCGCTCGACGGGGCGCGGATGGCAGGCGCGGATGGACGCCGCGCTGAAGGAGTGGCTCCAGAACCGGGAGAAGCGTTCGGCCTGATTCCGCAGGCGCGCGTCGATGCTTTCAGGCGAGCTTGCCGCGCCATGCATCTTCTCCCTGTTACAAGCGCATCCGACGGATCAGGCCGGAAGACCTCAGCCGAGGAGACGATGCGATGACCGACCGAAAGAAATGTGCCCACGAACCATGCGCCTGCATTCCGCCAGAAGGGGAGAAGTATTGTTCGCAGGTGTGCGAGGATGCGAAGGCTTTCACGGCTCTGGCCTGTGACTGCGGTCATCCGGTGTGCGCAGCCTCCCACCGCAATCTGAAGTAGACCGGCCTTGGTTTTCGGTTGCCAATGTCCCCTCAGGCTGGGATCTGACCTGGGAGCTGGCAAAGGGGAATCGAGACCTCGTTCTGCACCTTCTCCGCTGCAATTCACGAGCGCCAGTGGTCGCGAAGCGGTATACTTACAGATGTGACTACGACAACAGCCGCACCTACCCTCACCCCTCAGGACACTGTTTCCGGCACAGCCAAGCGTGTGCTCCTGTTGAAGCCCAGGGGCTTCTGCGCGGGCGTCGTCCGCGCGGTGGACATCGTCAAGATCGCGCTGGAGACCTTTGGCGCTCCGATCTATGTCCGCAAGGAAATCGTCCACAACAGTTACGTGGTGAATGATCTGGCGGAGAGAGGCGCGATCTTTGTCAATGAGCTGGATGAAGTTCCGGAGGGGATGCGCGTGATCTACTCCGCGCATGGAGTCTCTCCTGCGGTGCGCGAGCGCGCGAAAGAGCTGAAGCTGAAGGTGATCGATGCGACCTGCCCGCTGGTGACCAAGGTCCATGTGGAGGCGATCAAGTTCGCCAAGCAGGGGTATTCGCTGGTGCTGATCGGGCACCGCGACCACGATGAGATTGAGGGCACGCAGGGCGAAGCTCCTGATGTGACCCAGGTGGTCTCCACCGTGGAGGAGGTTGCGGCGCTGCAGGTGCCGGATCCCGACCGCGTGGCCTACCTGACGCAAACCACCCTCAGCCTGGACGAGGCGCGCGACATGATCCAGGCGCTGAAGGTGAAATTCCCGAACATCGTCGGGCCGCATTCGCAGGACATCTGCTACGCGACGGAGAACCGCCAGGTGGCGGTGAAGAATGTGGCGCATGGCGCCGACCTGGTGCTGGTGGTGGGTTCGACGAACAGCTCGAATTCGAACCGGCTGGTCGAGGTCTCGCAGAATCTGAAGACCCAGGCGTATCTTATCGATAGTTCCAAGGCCATCCAGCCCCGCTGGCTGGAGGGTGTGAACACGGTCGCTGTGACGGCGGGCGCATCTGCTCCTGAGGTGCTGGTGGAGGAGGTTGTCCGCTATCTGCAAGCTCAGGGGTACGGTTCGGTTGAAGAGGTGGAAGTGATGCCGGAGAACGTCCGTTTCGGCCTTCCTCCGGAGATTGTGCAGGCGATCGCGTCGGCGCCGCCGAAGAATGCTCCTTCGCTCGCGGTGCAATAGGATTTCCAGTCGCAAGCAGTTTTTCCTTTGAGAGAGCACCCTCGCGGGAGGAAGGCAGCAATCAGCAGTCTCACCCATAGCATGGAAAAATCTGTGACACAAAATGCGGCTACGGATGATCAGAAGGCGCAGCGGGAAGATCGCGCGCCTGGTTTTTTCGCCCCGCAGAGGCCGCGCTTTGGCCGCATCGACGTAGCTTTGGACCAGGTCAGGCTTGGGATCAAGCGGTCGCGCGAGTGGCTGATCGGCGAGCAGACGGCCGAGGGCTACTGGTGCGGCGAACTCGAAGCGGATGTGATGCTGGAGGCGGACTACATCTTCATGCATACGCTGCTCGGCACCGGCGAGCCTGGTCGCATGCAGCGGGCGTTGAATGAAATTCTGCGCCACCAGAACGACGACGGCGGTTGGAGCCTGTATCCGGGCGGGCCGTCGAATGTGAATTATGGGGTGAAGTCCTACCTGGCGCTGAAGCTGATGGGTTGGTCGGCCGACCATCCGCTGATGGTGAAGGCGCGCGAGTCCGTGCTCTCGCTCGGCGGCGTGGTGCAGTGCAACACCTTCACCAAAATCTATCTGTGCGCGCTGGGGCAGTACGACTACGACGCTGTGCCGGCGATTCCGCCGGAGATTGTCCTCTTTCCCAACTGGTTC
>JAJZHR010000170.1 GCA_021810815.1 Acidobacteriota bacterium
TCAGGCGAAGTGGCCCGATCCCGTCGCCATGAACCAGCAGCTCCACGCGATGAACTTCCACACCATGATCAGCGTCTGGCCCCGCTTCGTTCCCGAGGACCGCTACTACAAGACGCTGCTGGATCATGGCTGGTTCCAGCATCTCGCCGACGGCACCCCGACCAACGGCCTCCCCTATGACCGCGCCGGCTCCGACATCGACACCACCAACCCCGAAGCAGCCCTCTGGTACTGGAACACCATCAAGGAGAACCTCGTCAGCAAGGGCTTCGACTCCTTCTGGGCCGACGAGACCGAGCCCGACCTGCCCCCGAACGGAAGCTACTGGCACATTGGCCCCGGAACCCAGTTCTTCAACGTCTATCCGCTCTTCCACACTGCGGCGATCTACGACGGCTTCCGCCGCGACCTCAAGACCCGCGCTCTCATCCTTGCCCGCGACGCCTACCCCGGAGCGCAGCACAACGGAGCCATCTTCTGGTCCTCTGACATCAGCGGCAACTGGGACACGCTGAAGCGCCAGGTGCCCACGGGCATCAACTTCGCAGCCTCCGGCATGCCCTACTGGAGCACCGACATTGGCGGATGGCAGTACCTCCCGCGCTACCACAAGGCGGAGCGCCCCCTGCTCATCGACGGCTCGGACGCCGTCGCCAACATCGGCCACTATGAGGACTACCCCGAGCTGTATGTGCGCTGGTTCGAGTACGGCGCTTTCCAGCCCAACTTCCGCGCCCACGGCAGCCGCCCCCAGAACGAAGTCTGGTCCTACGGCAAGCAGGCCGAGCCCATCCTGGAGAAGTATCTGCGCCTGCGCTATCAACTGATGCCGTACATCTACTCGCTCGGCTATAGCACGCACAAGACCGGAGCCCCCTTCATGCGCGGCCTGTTCATGGATTTTGGCGCCGACCCGAACGTCGCAGACATCGGCGACGAGTACATGTTCGGTCCTGCTCTGCTGATCGCTCCCGTCACGGACCAGGGCGTCACCCGGCGCAACGTGTACCTGCCTGCCGGAACCGACTGGTTCAACTACTGGACCAACGAGCGCGTCCATGGCGGCCAGACCATTAGCGTGGATGCTCCCATCGACACGCTCCCCATCTTTGTGCGCGCAGGTTCCATCCTTCCGCTCGGCGAGCCGGTGGAGAGCACCAACGAGGAGCAGAAGATCGCGACCCTGCGCGTCTACCCCGGTGCCGATGCCGACTTCGATCTCTATCGCGACGACGGCAACACCTACGCGTACGAGCAGGGCAAGTTTGACCTGACGCATCTCCACTGGTCGCAGGCCACAGGCAAACTGCAACACACAGGCGCGGCACTGCCGGAGGGTTCGCCCGCCAGGGTGGAGGTCATCGCAGCAGCTGCGAAGTAATCTCGCACAGCAGAGCTTCCGTGAATCCCGCTTGCGCTGAATGCCGTTTCCTGTGATGAACAAGCAGTCGCTCTGTTTTTACCCGTAGGCGCGGCATGTCCGTCTGAAGCGTCGCAGGCGATTACTCCTCCGCTGCCACTGTCGTACCATGGCCATTGCTGTTCTCGAACGGAAATCTATGCGCGGAAGCCCGGTGGCGCTTGCGCCACGCGGTGGATCGCGCTCTCAGAGGTTGCAATGTCAGGTGGGGAGAGCGGAATGGCTGTTAGGCGAGCGGCGTTGAATCGGTTTGGCAGAATGATGGCATCGAGGAAGTCTTCTCTTCTTCTGTTGCCGCTGGTTGCTGCGTCTGTTTTGCCGCTCAGAGCGCAGACTCCGTCCAGCCGCAATGCCGCCTCGGCCTCCGCTCAGCGCGAAGCTGCGAGCCTGAACAATGTCGGCACAGCTCTGATGGGCCAGCAATTGCTGGAGAAGGCGATCGAGAAGTTCGACGCTGCCTACAAGACGGACCCTCACCTCGCATGCGCGGAAATGAACAAGGGCATCGCTCTCCTCTACCTGCAGAAGCTGCCACAGGCGCAGGAAGCTCTGGAGCGCGCCGCCCGGCAGAGCCCGAACGACGCGCGCGTATGGTACGCTCTCGGCCTGCTGTATCGCAGCCTCAATCAGCCAGAGAAGGGCGTCCAGGCTTTTCAGCGGGTGATTGCGCTCGCTCCGTCGGATGCGAATGCTCACTATTTCCTCGGCTCGCTGCATCTGGAGGCGCATGACATCCCCGGCGCGATTGCAGAGTACCACCAGGCCTTGCAGCTCGATCCGCTGAACGCGTCCTCGGAGTTTGGCCTTGCCCGCGCCTTGCAGCGCTCCGGAAAGCCGGACGAGGCGCGCGCCGCATTCGAGCGCTTCCAGCACCTCACCTCGACCAAGGTCGGAGTTCCGCTCTCGCACAACTACGGCGATGAAGGCCCGCTTGGCCAGGTCGAAGTCGCACCGGGAGACGTTCGCGATGCAGGACCGATGATTCCGGTCGTCTTCGAACGCGCAAACGCCACCAGTGGACCAGCTAAGACTTTAACGGCCACCGGTAAATCAACTGGCGGTGCCTGCCTGATTGATATGGATGGCAGCGGGCGTCCTGCTCTGGTTGTGATGGGGCAAGCGCCCTCCACCGTGAGCCTGTACCGCAGCTCCGCGGATGGCGCCTTCGACCTCATCCCCGCCGCGCAGACCGGCCTGCCCACAAGCGGCGAGGGCGCAGCATGCGCTGCTGGCGATTTTGACAATGACGGCCATCCCGATCTCGCGCTTGCGATGAGCGACCGCGTGCTTCTGTTCCGCAATGCTGGCGGAGGCAGGTTTGAAGATGTCACAAAGCAGGCGGGCATTCAGCCAGTGAATCATCCGTCTGGCGTCACCTTCGTCGACTACGATCACGACGGCGACCTCGACCTCTTTGTGACAGGCAGCGCCCAAGCAGCAGGCGGCCCAAATATGTTGTGGAGAAACAACGGCGACAAGACCTTCACCAACTGGACGAAGCAGGCGGGACTTGAAGGCCATGGCAGCACCACCGCCGCCGAATTGAGCGATCTGAACAACGACCGCGCAGTCGATCTTCTGGTCACTGGATCGGGAAAGGCGCCGACCTTCTATGCCAATCCGCGCGATGGCGAGTTCAAGGCCACTCCTCTGTTTGCGGGCGAAGATCTGCCTCCAACCGTCGGCGTCGCTGTGCTCGACTTCAACAAGGACGGATGGATGGATGTTGCGCTCACCCACGCCGGCGCTCCCGGGGTGACGCTCTGGCGCAATGTAGATGGAAAGCACTTCGAGCGCGTGCCATTGCCTCTGAAGGATGCCACTCGCGGCCTCGGCGTGGTGGCTCTCGATGTGGACAACGACGGCTGGCTTGACCTTGCCGTTCTGGTCGATACGGCGAAAGGACCGGCGCTGCGCGTGCTCCGCAATCTGGGTAGCGATTCGGGCCACGCGGCCTTTCAGGACGTGACGGCGCAACTCAAGCTGGACGCGATCAGGCTGCAATCTCCTCGCGCTCTGCTGGCAGAGGACGTGAATGGCGATGGAGCGGCCGACCTGATCGTGACCCGGCAGGACGCGCCGCCAGTAGCGCTGCTGAATCGTGGTGGCAGCCGCAACCACTCCCTGCGAATTTCCCTCAAGGGTCTCGCGGACAACAAGAGCGCGCTCGGTACCAAGGTGGAGATTTTTGCAAACGGCATGTGGCAGAAGTGGGAAGCGACCACTCCGCAGGATCTGATCGCCGGAATCGGCTCTGCGGATCGGGCGGACCTCGTTCGTCTGCTGTGGCCCACAGGTGTTCCGCAGGATGAGATCGACGTTGCCGCGAGCCGCCCGGATGCGATCACCGAGCTGGATCGACGGGGAAGCTCCTGCCCCACCCTCTTCGCATGGGACGGTCGCAAATTCGACTTTGTTTCCGACGTGATTGGAGCAGGCGTGGTGGGCCATTGGGTTTCCCCCACGCAGAGGAACACGCCGGATCCGGAGGAGTGGATCAAGATCGACGGATCGCAACTGAAGGCGCGCAAAGGACTGCTCAGCCTGCGCTTCGGCGAGCCGATGGAAGAAGTCAACTTCGTCGATCAGGTGCGCCTCGTCGCCGTGGATCATCCTGCCGGAACCAGCGTGTATCCCAGCGAGCGCTTCCTCAGCGAGCGTCCTTTCGCGAACGGGAAGACGGTCGTCGTTGGCAGCAGCGCTCATCCTCCTGTGGCTGCGTGGGACGACCACGGCAGAGACGCTCTTCCGCTTCTTCTGCAGCAGGACCATCAATACGTCAGGGACTTCACGAATCTCTCTTTTGCGGGTTTCGCCAATCAGCACAATCTCACGCTCGATCTGGGCGAGTGGACGCCGGACAAGCCCCTCCGCCTGCTGCTGCATGGCTTTGTCGAATACTTTTCCGCAAGCTCGATGTATGCAGCGTGGCAGGCTGGGCTCAGCCCGATTCCGCCCTATGTCGAGGCCGAGCTGCCGGACGGCGCATGGCGTCGCGTTGTGGAGGACATGGGCTTTCCTGCCGGGCTGCCGCGCACCATCGTCGTCAACCTGACGGGCAAGCTGCCCGCTGGAACACGGCGCATTCGCATCGTCACCAACCTGCAGATTTATTGGGACCAGGCGCTGGTGGACAACGGCGCGGAGACGGCCTCGGAAGCGCGCCAGACGGAGCTGCCGCTGGTGGAGGCGAATCTGGCCTTCCGCGGTTATCCGCAGCAGTTGGATGGAGCCACGCCCGGCGACCTGAACTACAACTACGAGCGCATGAGCCACACCGGCCCCTTTGTGCGCCAGCGCGGCGCCTATACGCGCTACGGAGACGTCACGCCCCTGCTGAGCAAAGTCGATGATGAGTACGTCATCTTTGGCACCGGCGAGGACATGGACCTCGGCTTCAATGCCGCTGCGCAGCCGCCTCTTCCAGCAGGCTGGGTGCGCGACTATTTCTTCTACGCGAACGGCTTCGTGAAGGACATGGACTTCTATGAGGCCAGCCCGTTCACGGTCAACGCCATGCCCTTCCACGGCATGGCGGATTATCCGTATCCGCATAGCCAGCGCTACCCGAACGATGCTGCGCACATCGCCTATCAACTCCAGTGGAATACCCGCTTCGAGTCCGGCGGCAATACGCAGGAGTACAAGTTCAACTACATCCCTAAGCACTCGATTCCCGATGCTCCCGGCCGCAAGAACCAGGCCGGAAGCGCGGCGCAATGAGCAGTCAATGAGCCGATCAAAGATCTGATCGATGGCAGGACGAGCGGTCAAAGAGCACGATGAGAGATCAATGGGCGATGTGGTTCTGAAGTCGGCTGTGGAGCAGTTGGCGATGCTTTCTGCCCGTGAGATTTCTCCGCTGGAGCTTGCGGACGAGCACATACGGCAGATTGAGCGGCTGAATCCGCAACTGAATGCTCTGGTGGATTTCGATCCGGAGCGGGTGCGCGCGCAGGCCATCGCTCTGCAGCAGAGTAGGACGGAGCAAGGCCCGCTGCACGGTCTTCCCATGAGCGTGAAGGCTTCCATTGCCGTCGCTGGGCACCGCTGCGAGACCGGGAGCCTGTTGAACGGTGGCCACATTCCGTCAGAGGATGCAGTCATTGTTGATCGCATGCGACGAGCCGGTGCAATGGTGCTGGGAACGACCAACTGCCCCGAATTCCTGATGGCCTACGAGACGGACAATCGCGTCTATGGCCGCACCTCGAATCCCTGGGATCTGAGCCGCACCGCTGGCGGATCGAGCGGCGGCGAATCGGCGGCCATCGCTGCCGGGCTTTCTGCCTGCGGCTTCGGCAGCGACGGCGGCGGCTCCGTGCGGGAGCCTGCGCACTTCACCGGCATCTGCGCTCTCAAGCCCACCCCCGGACGCATCCCCGCCGTCGGACACCTGCCTCCCTGCGCCGGCCCGTTCTCCATTCTCGGAACCCTCGGCCCCATGGCGCGGACCATCGGCGATGTGGCGCTGCTTTTTCGCGTGCTCTCTGGCGGTTTTGACGGCGATCCGCTGGGCGCGCCTGTGCCGTTGCGCAGTCCGTCTCGCGAAGAATTGCTGGCGACCCCGATC
>JAJZHR010000171.1 GCA_021810815.1 Acidobacteriota bacterium
GTTTGCGATGCCTGAGGCAACGCTGGAGCGGCTGGCAACGATTCCAGCGCAGCTTGCCGGCGGAGACATGAACCAGCGCCTGAATATCTGGGAGGCCGGCTGGAGGGCGTTTGCGCGCGCGCCCATAGTGGGCCATGGGGCTGGAAGCTTTGTGGCTGCCGCTGGAGTTGCCGAAGGAGACACGGCGCATAACACGGCGCTCGCGCTTGCGGTGGAAGATGGGATCGTCGGCGTTGGCGTGATGACCTGGATCCTGGTGATTCTTCTGCGCGAATCGTGGTCCCTTGTGGGCAGCCTGCGAATTGCGCTGCTGAGCTCGCTGGCGGTGTGGTGCGTCTCGTCGCTGGCGGGCACACTGGCAGAGAGTCGAATGACATGGTTGATATTTTCGCTGATCGCCGTGGCTGGAAGACTTGGCCGCGAAGAGAAGCATTCCATAGGGTTGCCCGCGCAACGATGCGGCCTGACGGTCGATTTCTGGCGAGCCTCCGGCCCGGCACCGAATGAGTGTGCAATGGGTGGATCGGAAGACGCCGGAGGAGTGGTGTGACCGAAAGACCGGCTCGCTACCTTTTGCGCTTCGATGACCTGTGCCCGGCGATGGACCGGAACGCCTGGGAGCGCTTCGAGCAAATGGTGTGCGAGTTCCGCATCCGGCCGATTCTGGCAATTGTTCCTGAGAATCAGGATCCAGACCTCGTGCGCGACGCGGGGGATGAGAATTTCTGGGAGCGGATGCGTAGTTTGCAGGCGCTTGGAGCGACGATCGCATTGCATGGATACCGGCACCTGTGCGTGAGCGATGGGCGGAGCCTATTGCCGTTGCACCGGCTCACGGAGTTTGCGGGTGTTCCTGCCGCCACGCAATCGGCCTGGATTGAGACGGGCGTGCGCATTCTTCGCGAGCACGGGCTGGAGCCGAAGCTGTTCGTGGCTCCCCGGCACGGCCTGGACCACGGAACGCTGCTGGCACTGCGCGCGGCGGGAATCGCGGCGATCAGTGACGGCTTTGGCCGCATGCCTACCCTGCATCAAGGCATTGCATGGATTCCGCAGCAACTGTGGGGGCCGGTTCGGAAGAAGAGTGGAATATGGACGATCTGCGTGCACAGCAATCATGCAACAGACGAGCAGGCACGGTCGGTGGCGGAATTTCTGAGTGCACATCATGCAATGTTCATGGATGCAGAGGAGGCAATACGGGTGGCGAAGCCCAGCCGGGCCGGCGTATCTGCGCAGACTTGGATGACCGCTCAATATTGGAGGATGCGGCTGAAACGAATCGCCCGGCGCCAGACGCAGTCGGCTGTGGTGTGAGCCGTGTAGGGCCGCATGGCCTACGCCGGAGACTTCGACTGTGGGGCCGCACCGAGGAGGCCGGTGTAGAGCGAGAGCCACTGGTCCATGACGCGATCGAGGTCATAGCGTTCGATGACCGATTCGCGCGCCTGACGGGCCATCTCCATGCGCTCTTCGTGCTGCATCTGCATGAGCCGGAGCATTCCTGCGGCAAGGGCAGAAGGATCCGCGGGTGGCACGAGGAGTCCAGTGACCGCGTGAGTGAGCACCTCATTGTTACCTCGCACATCGGATGCAACGCTCGGAAGGCCGCTCGCGCAGGCTTCAAGCAGAGCCATCGGCATGCCTTCCCAGAGGGAGGGCAGGGCAAAACCGTCGGCGGCTTGCAGATACGGGCGCGGATCGTCGATGAATCCGAGAAAGTGGACGCGATGATCGACGCCCAGCCTTTGTGCCGCGCGTTTCAGCGGCTCAGCGAGTGAGCCGTCACCCATCAGAACAAGATGGGCAGTGTCGCCCAGAGATGTGAAGGCCTTGAGCAGACTTGCGTGATCCTTGACGGCTTCCAGGCGTCCTGTTGTAACCCACAAAAATTCGTCGCTGATGCCCAGTTCGCTGCGAATCGTGGACCGATTGTCCGAGCCAGGAGACCAGTAGGCGGTATCGAGGCCATTGGGAATCACAAAGAGGCGGTCCTGGCGAATCAGCCCGGCATCCAGATAAGACTTTGCGACACCCTGGCTGACGGCTGTGACGCAATCGGAGATGCTGGCAGTCAAGCGATAGGCCAGCTTTCGGAGGGTGTTGCCGGTCGCGGGCGTGTGCAGGGTGTCGAGTTGGAGTGGGATGGAGGCCAGGAGTCGCGAGCCGCGAGCGACCCATGTGGCATGAGGAAGATGTGCATGCAGAACATCGGGGCGTCGCTCGCGGAGCCATGCACGGAAGCGCAGCCATCCGCGGGGATCCAGCACGCCTTTGCGCATGTGGAGGCTGAGGAATTCAATTCCGTTCTGCTGGAGCGCAGTGGCCGTCTGACCACCCGAACCCGTGAGCGCGACAACGGTGACGCGCCAGCCTTTTTGCTTCATCGAACTCGCGATCAGCAGAGCCTGACGTTCCGCGCCGCCAATACGGTCGATTCCCGGCAAAAGAAGTACAAGATGTCTCATTTGGAGTCCCATAAGAGTACTTCATCAAGAATGCTCTGATAAGCAGGGATTGCATTTCGAAGAAAGAAGGGGGGAATCCAGCTATGCACGTACTTCTCGTCTGAGCGAAGTTCGCGCAAAGCATCTCTCAACGCACAGGCGAGGGCTTCCGAAGAGGAGTCTGCCGCCAGCCATACGCTAGGCGATCTCCCAACGAGTTCGACGAGGCCCTGCGAGGCAGGGGTTGCAACGATCGGCAGACCAGCGACTGCTGCCTCCAGGAGCGCATTCGGAATGCCTTCGTGGCGCGAGGGAAGAACGAAGAGACTGGCGCCTGGAAAGTAGGCAGATGGATCGGCAACGTGGCCGGCGAAATGCACGGAATCTCCCAGGTCGAGTTGGGCGGACAGCTCTCTCAGGGCCGCTTCCTGGGGCCCTTTTCCGAGGATGATGAGTCTGGATGCCGGAAAGGCTTCTTTAATTTGCGCAAATGCGTGCAGGAGGATGTCAATGCCTTTCTCATGTGCGAGGCGGGAGATGGCAAGGATGTTTGAGCCTGAGGTGGGCCAGCGGGAGAGGCTGCCAGTGACGGCGCAGCGGATGGCCGCCTCATCGACGGGGTTGGGAAGGACTGCAATAGCAGATGAAGAGACCTGAATGATGTCTTGCATGTCGCGCGCCATTGCATCCGACTGACAGATGACGCGGTCGGCGCGCGGGTAGAGGGCGCGATAGAGGGCGCGCAGGGTTCCTGGGCGCGACGCATTCTGCAGGATGGCGGAGATGGTTCCGTTCTGGCGGACGATAATGCGTGTTGATCGCGGCAGAAGTGGACGAGCTGCGAGAACCAGGAAGTTGAGGTGGGCCATCCCGGCGAGAATCACACGGGGACGAACGCGCCAGACGAGGCGCAGCAGGTCGGGCAGGGCATTGCGCACACGCTGTCTCGGGAATGAATGCACAGTGACGTGTGAGGGGATCGAATCCAGCGCAGCGGAACCTTGCGCTGATGCCATGAGACCGAGGTGGAGGTCATAGAGGTCAGGGGAGAGGTGGCTCATGAGGAGTTGGGCGACTCTCTCCGCGCCCCCTCCGCCGAGATGGGGCATCAGCAATAGAACGCGAGGTCGACGAACCATTTTGATCTCGGGCAGCAACGCATCCAGTATAGGGGGCGGCGATTGGACTCAGGTGATCCAGCTCACAGCGAGATGATATATTCCATGCGGAGAATGATTGCATGCCCCGGCTACGGCGCAAAGCCAATTGAATTGGCTTCGCTCGACTCGGCGATAAGAGTTCAAAGAACGAGAGCGGCCAGCAACAGGCGCAAAGATACGATTGTTCGATGTGCATTTCCCCAGCGGACTGAGACCGTGGCTCGCGACGGCATTGAGCCGAGCGGCCCAAAATGAGGGGACCGAAGCAGTCCATGGGACAGATGGAAAGAGCAAGCGCGCAACCCGCAAGCGCGCAACCCGTAGGAACGCCGAAAGGCGATTCAGAGTTGCCACACATCCTGGTGGGGGTCACGCACGATCAGACCTGCCTGATTCTTGCGGGACGGCTGCGCGCGCTGCGCGAGGCAGGATTTCGCGTCACGCTGGTCAGTAGCCCTGGACCTCAGCTCAAACAGATTGCCACCCGCGAGAACGTGCAGTGCGTCGAGTTACGGATGGAGCGCGGTATCTCGCCTTTCCGTGATTGCATCTCCCTGTGGAAGCTCTTTCGGCTTTTGTGTCGCCTGAAGCCGGACGTGACGGAGTTCAGTACACCGAAGGCGGGCTTGCTGGGAACATTGGCGGCAAGGATGGCCGGCATCCGACGCCGGGTTTACCTGCTGCGTGGGCTGCGCATGGAGACGACCACGGGCTTGAAAGGCCATCTTCTGCTTCTTGCCGAGAAGCTTGCTGCCTCCAGCGCTCATTCTGTGCTGTGTAACAGCGAGAGCCTGAGAAATGAATGCCTGAGGCTTGCCGTGGCCCACGAGCCGAAACTTCTCATGCTGCGGAATGGAAGCAGCAACGGTGTCGATGGTGAGCGGTTTAGTCCAGGGCCCAGCGACCTGCGTTGGAAGCTTGGGATACCCGAGCGGGTCGTGGTAATTGGCTTTGTCGGTCGGTTGACGTGCGACAAGGGGATTCCGGAACTCATTGAGGGCTTTGACGCGGCGCTGGACGAGGCACCGGACACCTATCTGCTGCTGGTTGGATGGTTTGATGAGTCCGATGACCCGTTGAGCGAGGAGTTGCAGGAACGGATCACGAACCATCCGCGCATCGTGTGCACCGGGTTTGTGCAGGATACGGCCCCTTATTACAAGACCATGGATCTTCTGATCTTGCCAAGCCGGCGGGAGGGCTTTCCAAACGCAGCGCTGGAGGCCGCGTCCAGCGGAATCCCTGTGATCGCGACGTTTGCCACGGGCGCCCGGGATGCGGTTGTGCCGGGGTTGACGGGAATTCTGATTCCCAAGCGAAGTCCCGCGGCAATTTGTGCGGCGAGTCTGGAACTGATTCGCGACAAAAAGCGCCGTCTCAGAATGGGGCAGGAAGCCCGGCGGTGGGCGCTCCAGTACTTTTCTGACAGCGACGTGCTGGAAGCGACGACGGATTTCTATCGCAGCCTCGTGGATGCAGACGCGACGACGGAGTGCGTTACGGAGCCGGTTGTGTCGATGCGCTGACGCCGATTGATCCAGGTTCCACAGACGGGACCTGCAAGGTATGCGCGCCCGTCTCCACGGCCTGAAGCACTCTAGTGGGAACCACTCCCAAAAGGAACGTTGCACCGGCGGTGAAGAGCAAGGCAGCGGCCACCGCGACGCCCGCGCGGGACAGTGCTCGCTCTGGCTGCTGATTCTCAGCGGGCGCCTGCACTGTGACGAATGCCAGCCGGAGATAGTAGGCAGCGGCGAGGCCGGAGTTGAGCAGGCCGATCAGCGCGAGCCAGTTTGCATTTCCCCCCATGGCAGCGGCGAATGCGTAGAACTTACCAAAGAATCCGGCAGTGAAAGGAATGCCGACGAGTGAGGTGAGGAAGAAGATGAGAAGGATGCCGAGCACCGGTGCGCGGTAGATAAGTCCTCGATAATCGGCGATCAAAACGCGCGCATCGTCGTAGCCGCTGGCCAGCGTGATGACCGCGAAGATGCCAACGTTCATAGCAGCGTAGGCGGCGGTATAGAAGCTGGCGGCTGCGATGCCACTGGCGCCAAGGCCTGCCAGCGCGGCGAGCAGATAGCCTGCATGCGCGATGGATGAGTAGGCCAGCATGCGCTTGACGTTCTGCTGACGCAAGGCGGCCAGATTGCCAACGGTCATGGAAAGAACAGAAATGCACCAGAGGAGCGGCGCCCATGCCTGATGGAGCGTGGGAAAGATCTCGTAGAGGACGCGGAGCAGCAGCGCGAATGCGGCAGCCTTGGGAGCTGTGGACATAAGGGCAACAACGGGCGAGGGCGCGCCTTCGTACACGTCGGGAGTCCAGACATGGAAGGGTGCTGCCGAGACCTTGAAAAGGATGCCAACCAGCATGAGC
>JAJZHR010000172.1 GCA_021810815.1 Acidobacteriota bacterium
AGGCTCGGCTGCCAGTCCTCGTGTTGCAGCGCGCGCTGCATCACGGCGACGGGCTTGCTCTCGGCGAGGTCCTTGTCGCCGATCTTCAGCTCGCGCAGCTTTCTCGCGATCGAGAACAGCCCACCCCGGCCCTCGGCCTTGTTGATCACATCGTCATAGGCCACGCCGGCTCTGCCCAGCGCGGCGCCAACGCTCAGCAGCGAGTCGTGCATTCCCGCAAACTTCTTGTACAGGCTGGTCGCATACTCGCGGATCAGATCCGCATCCCGGGCCGTCTGCGCCTGCTGCCATCCGAACGCAACCGCCTTCAGCAGCGCAATCAACGTCGTCGGCGTCGCCAGGATCACGTTGCTGTTCGCGCTGTACTCCAGCAGGCCGGCATCGTGCTCCAGCGCGGCACTGAACAGCACCTCGCTGGGCAAAAAGCACACCACAAAGTCCGGCGACTCCTTGAACCGGTTCCAGTAGGCCTTCGACGCCAGCGAGTCCAGGTGCTTTCGCACGGCTGCTGCATGTTCGTTCATCAGGGCCGTTCTGGCCAGCTCGTCCTCGCACGCGGCCGCGTTCAGAAACGCCTCCAGCGGCGTCTTTGCGTCGATCACGATGCAGCGCTGGTTCGGCAGCCGCACCACCATGTCGGGCCGTACGGAGACGTCCTCGCCGCGCACAAACTTCTCCACCTCGAACGAGGCGTGTTCCACCATCCCCGCGTACTCCACGCAGCGACGCAGCTGCATCTCGCCCCAGTTGCCGCGCACCTTCGGCGCACGCAGCGCCTGCACCAGCTGCGTCGTCTCGCGGCGAAGGTCCGTGTGCGACCGCTGGATGTTGGCCACCTCTGCCAGCATGGCCTTGTAGGCCCCTTCGCGCTGCACCTCCAGCTGCTGGCTATGCACGGTCAGCTGCTGCAGCGACTCCTTCATCGGTCGCAGCAGGTTCGCAATCGACAGCTCTTTGTCCTCAAGGTCTTTGTTCGCAAGCCGTTTCTGCGCTTCCAGGACCGAGCGGCTCTGCTCCAACAGTTGTTTCGCGTTGGCATTCAGTGCGTCGGCAGCCAGTGCCCCGAAGGCGTCCTTCATCTTCTGTTCCAGCGCACCCAGCGCCGCCAGCTTCTCTGCGGTCGATCGTCGCTCCGTCTCGAGCGTCGCCTTCAGGGTCGCTGCTTCCAGCCGGGCCGCCTCACCGTTATGACGTTCAACCTGACTCTGCTCCTGCAGCGTCGTCAGCGACTGTCTTGTCTGTTGGAGTAGCGCCTCATCCCGAAGCGCTTGAGCCGATGCGCTCAGGCCGCGCATCACCCATCCGAGCGCCCCGCCCACCAGCCCGCCGCCCATCAGACACACGACCGTGGAATTCAAAACGTCGATCTGCATAGTACAAATCTACGTCATATCTTCGCCAGCGAACAGGTCGCCTGCCAGGATCACGCTTTTCCGGATTGTCTAGGCAGCTGCCCGCAGCGTCGCTGTGCGTCCGCTGTCCCGCCGATAGCTCTTCCGGCGGCACATCACGCACTCCCAGGGATAAAAACCAAAGTAGATCAGCAAAGACCGCTCCAGAAATCCTGAACGGCTCAAACGTCTCAGCTCTGCATTGCGACACTTCTGGCAAGTCTGCTGGTTGCGTCTCGGTTCGTCCATCGTCCTGCCGACCCAGCTTGAATTTACTGACATGATTCTAGCCACCTTGTCCTTAGCAGTCTATAAAGAAATATCGTCCTCTTCCTGTCCTCTTCCTGCACACTCCTTGCTTTACTTCGTTCCCATGCGTCGGTATGCTGTCTCACTGGGGCGGTCAACCGGAGTCGATGCCACAAGTGGTCTCGCTCTCCCTCCCTTTTCAGTCCAAAGTCACTCGTCCATCCGGACACTCAGGAGATCGTGCAATGGCAGCAGTAGACGAAAAAGTGAAGCAGATTATTGTCGAGCAGCTTCAGGTGGATGAAGCCGAAGTCACCCCCGGCGCCAGCTTCCAGGAAGACCTCGGCGCAGACTCGCTCGATGTCGTCGAGCTGGTCATGCAGTTCGAAGAGGCCTTCGATATTCAGATCCCCGACGAGGACGCTGAAAAGATCAAGACCGTCAAGGACGCAACCGACTACATCGAAGCCCACCAGAAGGGCAAGTAACCTCAACTCCGCAGGCTGCTGCTGTGGTGTGCGTCCTGCGGCCATTTGGCCATTCGGCTTGGCGGCTTTGCGGCTTCGCGGCGGCTGTCCACTCTTCATCACAAGGATCGGGAAATCGATGCAGCAACGTCGTGTCGTCGTAACGGGCATGGGCCTCCTGTGCGGGGTGGGCAACACCGCTCCTCAGGTGTGGGAGGCTCTGCTCGCCGGCAAGAGCGGCATGGCCGAGATCACTGCCTTTGATCTCACCGACCATGCCGTCCGCCTCGCCGCAGAGGTCAAGGACTTTGACCCCCATGTCTTCGTGGATAAAAAAGAGGCCCGCAAGATGGCCCGCTTCATCCACTTCGCCATGGCCGCCGCGCAGGAGGCCGTGCACCACTCCGGCCTCGTCGCCCCTGGCACGCGCCTCGAAGGCGAAGCCGGCGACATGGTCGGCGTCCACATCGGCTCCGGCATCGGCGGCTTCGACATCATCGAGCGCGAGCACTCGGTCCTCATCAAGAGCGGCCCCCGCCGCATCTCGCCCTTCTTCATCCCCGCGGCCATCGTCAACCTCGCCGCCGGCCACGTCTCCATCAAGTACGGCGCGCGGGGCCCCAACGAGGCCACCGCCACCGCCTGCACCAGCTCCGCTCACTCCATCGGCGACGCCTTCCGCATCATCCAGCGCGGCGACGCCGACGCCATGATCGCCGGCGGCACCGAGGCCGCCATCACGCCGCTCTCCGTCGGCGGATTCGCCGCCATGAAGGCCCTCTCCACCCGCAACGACGACCCCACACACGCCTGCCGCCCCTTTGACAAGGATCGCGACGGCTTCGTCGTCGGCGAAGGCGCCGGCATCCTCATCCTCGAAGAGCTGGAGTACGCCCAGGCACGCGGCGCCAACATCCTCGCCGAGATCATCGGCTACGGCATGAGCGGCGACGCCTACCACATGACCGGCATGGCTCCCGAAGGCGATGGCTGCCGCCGCGCCATGCAGGCCGCCCTCCGCGTCGCCGGCATCTCGCCCGACAAGATCGACTACGTCAACGCCCACGCCACCTCCACCCCGCTCGGCGACGCGCTCGAATCCCAGGCCATTGAAAACGTCTTCGGCGAAAAGGCAAAGAGCCACGAGCTCCTCGTCAGCTCCACCAAGTCCATGACCGGCCACCTCCTCGGCGGCGCTGGCGGCCTGGAGGCCGGCATCACGGTGCTCGCGCTCCAGAACCAGATCGCACCACCCACCATGAACCTCGAAAACGTGGACCCCGCCTGCCGACTGAACTACGTCGCCAACAAGCCGCAGAAGGCAAAGATCGACTACGCCCTCAGCAACAGCTTCGGCTTCGGCGGCACCAACGGCTCGCTGGTCTTCAAGCGCTGGGGCGCGGAGTAGCCCAGCCGCACCAACCATCCAGGCAAAGGGCACGCTGCCATCGCAGCGTGCCCTTTCTCCATGCCTCTGAACCCTCTCCTCCGCAGGTCGAGCGGCTCACCCCCAGCAAACTTTCTTTCCCGAATTTCCAGCCAAACTCGCGATGTCAACCCCCCACCCACCACCCAAAACCCGCAACTCATTCTCCCCAAACGCCTTACCCCACCAAAACCAAAAACACATTCACCCCCACCCGCTCTTTACAATAGAAGTAGGGATCAAAACGGGCAACGGGCAACTGAGAACTCATACCTGAGAACTAACAACTGAGAACTAACAACTGAGAACTAACAACTGAGAACTGACAACTGACAACCAACAACTGACAACCAGCACCCCGACCCGCCGACCCCATCCCCAACCGTTTGTCATTCCGCAGCGCAGCGGAGGAATCTGCATGTTGCTCCGGCAACCGCACCCGACCGCAACCCACCGCTAACCCCAGCGTTTTGAATATTATACGTCTATCACCCCTGCAATCAGCAACTTACAGCCACAACACCTGTAACCCCAATGTTTTGAATATTATGCCCCTAAAATCTCTGCAATCAATATTTTGCAGCCACAACACCCCGTAACTCGTTGATTCCAGAGATCAAGCAAAAACACAGGGGGGGGAGGGGGGGGGTACCCCCTCTCCCCGTCAGAGGGGGGCCAGATCGGGCCGGCCACAGCCGCGGATCACGCAGCGCTTTAGCCCAGCACAGCCTTCGACACCGTCGTCAGCAGCACCACCACGAACCACCACCCCACGACGGTGATGTACCCGGCGCTGCGTTTGGTGCCGGCGATGGTCGCCAGCCCGATCGACATCAGCACCAGCACCCACACCGAAAAGATGTCGAACTGCGTCAGAAACGTCTTCAGCACGCCTGGCGTGCTGACGTAGTACCCCACGCTGGTGCCCAGCATGTTGTCCAGCGTAAAGTTCTCCGCCGCCACGCCTGCATACAGCATCAGCGCGGCGATCACGCCCTTCAGGCTCAGCGGCAGGTAGGCGTAGTTCACCATGCAGAACACCTGCTTGAACCCTGCCTTGCCGCCGAACGCGAAGTTGATCGTCGGCCACAACACCAGCGCGACCACCAGGATCAGCAGCAGGCCAAACAGCGGCGAGCCGAACAGCCCTACCTTGAAGTTGGAAATCATCTCCGCGCGCACCTGCGCCATCGACTCCGGCCTCAGCGCCGCCAGCTTCGACTGCAGCGTCGGGCTGGCCTGCACGGTGTTGTCCACCAGCTGCTGCCAGCCGACCTTGGTCACCACGGCCGACATCAGCAGCGTGCCCAGCAACACGCTCAGCACATACGGCATCCACCAGCTCGCACTCCGCTGAATGTCCTCGAAGGTCTTCGTCGGAGCCATGAACGTGTCCACCACGCGCTCCACCTGTGACAGCCCTGCCGTGGGCTGCTCCATCACCGTCTCATCGCTCATTCCAACGCACCTCGTAACCGCAACCGGGAGATGACGGCAGTGTATCGCCTGCAGAACATCCGCGCACAGACTTTTCTTCGCCGCATCGTCCCCGCAACGAGGTATGGCTCTCGCTACCCTTCGCGCGTAGCCTTGCCCAGCGACGTCAGCAGCAGCGTGAGGAACGACAGCCCGCGCCGCGCATCCTCGCTCGTCGAGCGCCGAAACAGCGTCCACAGGCTTGGCGGTTTGCGCTCCGCCTTGTGCTCCGCGGTCGCGTGCTCCATTCCGCGCGCCAGCCGCTGCAGCATCTCCGGGTCCACCGCGCCCAGCAGCCGCGCGCCAGCCATCGCGTTGCGGATCGCTGCCACAGACTCCGGCAGGTTTGCCGCCTCGGCCAGCTTGCCCGCAATCGCGTCCTTGCCGCCGATCAGGCCCTTGGCCAGGTCCAGCATTCCCTTATCGTGCGCGGTCTGCAGCAGGTCCCACGCGGTCAGCAGCGCCTCGGCGTGCTCCGCCGGAGCCGCCGCCACGCGCCCCATCAACTCCTGCTGCAGATCCACCGCCTTCGGCTTGAACGTAATCGGATGCGCCATCTTTATCTCCCTGATCCCTGACTCTAAACAGGCTTCATCGTCTCAATCTGTACCAGCTTGTCCTTCGCCAGCGATCCTGGCACATGGTAGTCCGCGCGGGCCCGCTTGCGTTCCACCTCCACGCCCATCGTCGGCGTGCGCGTACCGTTGCGGAAGTTCCGGCGGAGCAGCGGATTGCTTCCGCGCTCCTCCAGCACCGTCAGCTTCACGCTCAGCTCCTTGTACGCGGGCGTGTGCGTGGTGCGATCCACGTGGCTGCTGGTCATGCGGTTCACCGGCTCCAGCACGGAGATCATGCCCATGTACATCTGCTTGCCCTGCACGCGATCGGTCACCAGAGCCTTCACGCGCACCGCGCCGTAGGGACTCTCCAGCCTCACCAG
>JAJZHR010000173.1 GCA_021810815.1 Acidobacteriota bacterium
GCAGTGGGCGCGGCTCGCGCGGGCGATGTGGGCAAGGGTTCGGCGGCATCTCTGCGCGGTCTCGGAGCTCGCGTGATTGTGACGGAGATCGATCCGATCAACGCTCTGCAGGCTGCGATGGAAGGCTACGAGGTGACAACGCTCGAGGACACGCTGGGGCGCGCGGATATCTATGTGACTTGCACCGGCAATCTGGACATCATCACGCTGGAGCACATGAAGAAGATGAAGGACCAGGCCATCGTCTGCAACATCGGCCACTTCGACAACGAGATCCAGATGGACAAGCTGAACGCGGAGAAGGGCGTGACGAAGCTGAACATCAAGCCGCAGGTGGACCAGTACACATTCCCCTCGGGCAATGCGATCTTCGTTCTGGCGGAGGGCCGGCTGGTGAATCTGGGTTGCGCGACCGGGCATCCGAGCTTCGTGATGAGCAACAGCTTCGCCAACCAGACGCTGGCGCAGCTGGATCTCTGGAAGAACAAGGACACCTACAAGGTGAACGTCTACACACTGCCGAAGAAGCTGGACGAGGAAGTGGCGCGGCTGCACCTGGAGAAGATCGGGGTGAAGCTGACGGTGCTGACGCCGTCGCAGGCGGAGTACCTGGGCGTCGCTCCCGAGGGTCCGTACAAGGCGGATCACTACCGCTACTAACAGTTGTTGCGAGCAAAGATCGTGGGCAGACGCACTTCTCCGGAAGGCTGCGTCTGCCCATTTTTATGTTGCAAGCCGGATCGCAGGTGGTCCGCTCAAAAATAGATGTTGTTCTCCCACAGCGTATTGTCGGCATCGATCAGGAGCGTGTGCCCGGCGGGTGCGCCACCGCGAAGGTAGCGGCAGGCTGGGAGTGGCGCTGCTGTTGGGGGTATGCACGATGAGGGTCAATGAGAGGCTCCCTCATGCAGAGATTGTTAACCTGTATTCGTGGTAATCTCGCACCCGAGGAAATTGTGAAGAATTCGCTTCTGTGTTGCGTCATGGGCGTGGCGATGCTTCGCGCTGCGGTTGGCCTTGGCTCGCCCAGTGGTCCCCCGCAAGGGGCACCGCCGCAAGCTCAGCCTTCCAGCCACGGAGTATTTGTCGTATTTCTTGGCACCGGAATGCCGCGCCCAGATCCAACTCGCCAGGGGCCGTCTCTCGCGGTTGTTGCCAATGGGAAGGCGTATGTCGTCGATGCAGGCACTGGCGTAGTGCGTCAGGCGGCAGGTGCGTACGCACGCGGAGTTTCCGCTCTGCAACCGACCCATCTCGACATTGCATTTCTTACGCACCTGCATTCCGATCACACCTTGGGCCTGCCGGATTTGATTCTCACACCGTGGGTGATGGGACGTTCCGTTCCATTGCGCCTCTATGGCCCGACAGGGACGCAAGCAATGGCGAACCATCTTGAGCAAGCGTACGGGGAGGACATTGACGTTCGCATACATGGACTCGAGCACAATACGACAACTGGGCACCAGGTCGTTGTGCATGAAGTCCAGCCCGGGGTCGTCTACCAGGACGAGAACGTAAAGGTAACGGCATTCACCGTCCAGCACGGAAGCTGGAAGGAAGCTCTGGGCTACCGGTTTGACGCGGACGGGAAATCCATTGTGATTTCAGGCGATACGCGCCCTGCGGAAAGTGTCGTCCAGGCATGCAATGGCTGCGATGTGCTCATCCATGAGGCTTATACCGAAATCCCTGGGGAAGCCGATAAGTCGGCATATTTCTCCTCGTTCCACACCTCGGCTGAAGAGCTGGGTGATATCGCAGCACAGGCAAAGCCAAAACTGCTGATTATCACGCACTATGTGGGTGGTGCCAAACTGAACCCTGCACAGCTGATTCAGCAAGTGCAGCAGAAGTTTCATGGACCCGTCGTTGTTGCCAATGATCTGGACGTGATTGCGCCGTGACGTGACGGGCTTGCCCGGACGATGTCTGCGGACGCGGCTATGCTCCCTAGGGACAGATGCCGGTGCTGCGGAGAGCTTCTTTCCCCTGCCTCGCAGGCGATGCGGTTGATGGGCTACAGAGTGCAACGGCGCGATTTTGCGGCACATCACACTGCCTGTGCCGCGTATACCCAAGTCGCTTCAGACAGCAGCCGGACGTATCCCCGAAACAGGAGGACTTCCGGTTTTGCGAGAAGCAGCCTCCTGCTGCACTGCCTGCAATCTCTACATCCATGCGACGCAGACGGTCTTTGGCGACGGCAGTCCCGATGCGGATCTGTTTTTTGTAGGCGAGCAGCCGGGCGACTATGAGGATGAGACGGGTAGTCCGTTCGCAGGCGCTGGTGGACGCTATCTGGAGATATGTTTGCGCGAGGCCGGGATCCCGCGCGAACGTGTCTACCTGACCAACGTGGTGAAGCATTTCAAGTGGGAGCCGCGAGGCAGCCGTCGTGTGCAGGCGAAGCCGCACATGACCGAGATACTGGCGTGCGCACCGTGGCTGATGGCGGAGTTGCGCGCCGTGCGGCCGAAGATCATCGTATGCTTGGGAGCAACGGCTGCCAAAGCTGTGCTGGGCAAGGATTTTCGCGTGACCCAGTCGAGAGGGACGTTCGTTGATGTTCCCGGCTACGGGCCCACGTTCGCGACGCTGCATCCCTCGTCGGTGCTGCGCATCACGGGAGAGATGGAGAAGAGGCGCGAGAGGGAGCGCTTCATCAACGATCTGCGGCGCGTAGTCAGTATTGTGGATGATTACGGCAAAGCTGCCGTGGCGTGAATCAAAAGCGGACAGAGCCATGCTGCTGCCTGCATCTTCTTTTGGATACATCAGCATCTCAAGAGCAGCAGGCCGCCAGAGCGGTGGCTGCTTTTTTGCTTTTGGGAGTCATCGAGATGGCGCGTCCCTACTGGTCCGGACAGATTCAGATTTCGCTGGTCTCCTTCGGCGTCAGCTTGTTCCCTGCGACGAACGCCGCCAGCCAGGTGAGGATGTATCAGATCGACCGCAAATCGGGCGAGCGCATTCACCATCGCAATGTGAAGGCGAGCGATGCGGAGGGGAGCGGCACGGATGCGGGCGATGATGGCGAGGCGATGGCGACCGTCGAGAAGGCGGACATCATCAAGGGGTACGAGTACCGCAAGGGAGAGTACGTCACGCTGGAGCCGGACGAGCTTGCGAAGCTGCGCATTCCGGGCAAGAAGGTGCTCTCGATAGCGCAGTTTGTGGACACCGGCGAGCTTCAGCCCGCTCTTTTTGAGAAGCCGTATTTTGTGGTTCCGCAGAATGAGACGCAGGTGAGCGCGTTCGCAGTGGTGCGCGAGGCGCTGAAGCAGACCGGCAAGGCGGGATTGGGAGAGATCGCCTTCTCTGGACGGGAGCATCTCATCGCGTTGACGGCGGCTCCGGGCGACAGTCGCGGCATGATGGCCTACACGCTGCGGTACGACGCGGAGCTTCGCTCTTCTGCGGAGTGTATGGCGGGCATTGCCGAGACGAAGATCGACAAGGATCAGTTGTCGCTGGCCAAGGAGTTGATTCAGCGCAACACGTCTGCCTTCGACCCAAGGAAATACAAGGACGATTACGAGAGCGCCCTGAGGGAGTTGCTGGATGCGAAGGTGCATCACCTGCCCCTGGCGGAGGTGGGCGAGGAGCAGCCGAAGCGCGCGAAGCCTGCGAATCTTATGGAGGCTTTGCGGAGGTCGCTCAGCGCAGTGCCTGCGCCCAGCGCTTCGGCAGCAAAGGGGAAGAAGCCAGCAGCGTCAGAGACCAGCGCCGGTGCCAGAGCGGCTATCGGGAGCGCTTCGGGAGCATCGCACGGCAAGAAGGGCATACGCCTGGTGAAGCCGCCGTCGCCGCAGCGGCGCAAGAGCGCGTGACACCATGGCCGTCCGCTCGACAACCAGGCCGAAGAGGGCAGCGAAGTCGGTGCCGGCAAAGGCAGCGCGCTTAGCGAAGAAGCAGTCGGCCGCATTGCTGGTGGACGAGGAGCTTGACCGCTACCGCTCCATGCGAGATTTCGGCGTGACGGCCGAGCCGATGGGAGAAGCAGCGGTATCCCGCACAGCTGCTTCCCGCACAGCATCCGGAGCAACAGCGTCCGGAGCAATCGTATCCAGGGCCAGGGCTGTCGGCGCAGCCGAGGCTAGCCGAGGGCTTCGATTCGTGATTCAGAAGCACGCTGCGACACGGCTGCACTACGACTTTCGCCTGGAGTGGAACGGTGTTCTGAAGAGCTGGGCTGTCACCAAGGGGCCGAGCTTCTACCCCGGCGACAAGCGGCTGGCGGTGCGGGTGGAAGACCATCCATTGGAGTATGGCGGCTTTGAGGGCATCATCCCCAAGGGGCAGTACGGCGGCGGGGCGGTGATGGTGTGGGACAGGGGAACGTGGCTGCCGCACGGCGACGCGGAGGAGGGGCTGGAGAGCGGCCACCTGACGTTCGAGCTGCATGGGCAGAAGCTGAAAGGCTCATGGGCGCTGATCCGCATGCGCCCGCGGCCACAGAATAAAGGAAAGGCAAACTGGCTGCTCATCAAGGAGCACGACCCCGAGGAATACGCGGAGGGCGACACGCCGATCACAGAGAGCGCGCCAGAGAGCGCGCTGACGGGCCGCGATATGGATGAAATCGCGGGCGACCAGGACCGCGTATGGAACTCCAAGGACGATCCGGCAGCGGACCCGGTGGCAACGAAGCCGCCAAGGACGGCTGCGGCAGTTCGAGGGGCCAAAGCGCCAGCCAAAGAGATTCAGGAGCGAGCCGAAGAGGTTCGAGAGCCAAGCAGAGTCATTCAGGCGCCAGGCAGCGCGCCGCGCGAAGCTTTTCCGAGATTCATTTCGCCGCAACTCGCGTCCCAGGTGAAGAGTCCGCCCGCAGGGGCCGGATGGGCGCACGAGCTGAAGCGGGAGGCGGCCATGACGCTGAAGCAAGCAGAGGAGGATGATCTGTCGGCGCTGGTCGATGATCCCTTCGTTGATGCTCCGTTAGCTAATGATCTGCCAGAGATGACTGATGCGTCAGCGCGCGCTGCCGAGAAGGGAACCACGCGCGGCAGCAGGCAGCCGAGCCATCTCTCCTTCAGGGAGGGTTCCACGGGGAATTCTCCAGAGAGATACCAGGTCCGGCTGACGCATCCGGACAAGCAGATCGATGCGGCATCGAAGCTGACCAAGCAGCAGTTGGCGGACTATTACAGTGCTGTGGCCGATGCCATGCTGCCGCACATTGCGGACCGTCCGCTCAGCATTGTGCGCTGTCCGCAGGGGAGCACCGGGCCGTGCTTTTTTCAGAAGCATCTGGTGGAGGGCCTGCCACCGGGGATTGATGGGGTGATGATTCAGAGCAGGAAAGGCGGCGAGCCGGAGGAGTACATCACACTGTCGACGGGGGAGGCATTGGTCGGGTTGGCGCAGCTCGGGGTGCTGGAGATCCATCCCTGGGGATCGACCAACAGCGATCTGGAGCGTCCAGACAGGATGATCTTCGACCTCGATCCTGATCCGTCCCTCCCCTGGGCAACGCTGGCAGGAGCGGCGCTGGAGGTGAGGGAGAGGCTGAAGAAGCTGGGGCTTGCGAGCTTTGTGAAATCGACCGGCGGCAAGGGTTTGCATGTGGTCGCTCCCATCGAGCCGCATCACGAGTGGCCAGCGGCGAAGGCGTTCGCGAAGAGCGTTGCGCAGGCCATGGCGGCAGACAATCCACAGCTTTATCTGATGACCATGACCAAGGCGGCGCGCAAGGGCAGGATCTACGTGGATTACCTGAGGAACGAGAGGGGCGCAACAGCCATCGCGCCGTACTCGCCACGCGCGCGGGCAGGAGTGCCGGTGGCTATTCCGCTCGCATGGAAGGAGATGGAGGCAGCCGAGCGGCCGGTGTTTGCGGTGACGGATTTCCCGAGCTGGGAGGCTCGATTGAAGCGCGATCCCTGGGCACAGATGCTCTCTACCTGGCAGACGCTTCCCCATTGAGT
>JAJZHR010000174.1 GCA_021810815.1 Acidobacteriota bacterium
ACCCTGCGCAGAGCTTCCCTAGCGCGCGTCAAGGTAGAGGAAGATGAGCAGAAAAGAGCAACCAGAATTGCGCCGAAGAAAGTCAGTACAGAGAAGGGGAGGAAATAGCCATGGCTCGGAATGTGAACGACATGATTAGCGCTCTACCCGCCGCTCGCCGCCGCAAGATCGAGAAGCGAGCCCAAGCGCTGATGAGCGAAGAGATGAGTTTGCAAGAGCTGCGTCGCGCACGCGAGATGACGCAGGTAAAGATGGCCCGGCGTCTCGGGGTGGCGCAGAAGCAAATCTCCGACATCGAGAAGCGCACCGACATGCACATCTCCACGCTGCGGCGTTCCATCGAAGCAATGGGCGGCAAACTTTCCCTGGTGGCGGAGTTCCCTGACCGCAAACCTGTTGTGCTTACCGGCATCACGGCATTGAGCGTTTAGCAAGGCAAGTGCAGATTGCTTTGGCACACCTTCCAGATTTCGCGCGCCAGTGAGCCCCTCTCTATTGCTCCTGCGTTGACATCTGGGCTGCGATCACCCGGCGAGCCGCTCGGGGTGGTTAGTGCGCGAAAACCTTCTCAGATCGAACACGGGGATCAGCACCCGCGCCCCAATGCGGCGGGCGGCGAGCTGTTTGTTTGCGACCAGGTAGTCGAGCGCTCTTCGGCTGATGGAGAGCATCCCCGCGGCCTCGTCTCTACCAACCAGGAACTTCTCTTCGGGCGCAATCGCAACTCTTCCCGGACTCAGGCCGTCCGCTCCTCAGCTAAGCGCATATAGCTGATACATCCAGGTGCTAGGCAGGCGGAATTGCCATTGACAGCGTCCTCGAAAATCTTTATACATCCTACTTTGCGTTATTTTGTACCTGCTATGAACTATCTCCGATGCGCACGGCCCTGTCCGGGCGGAGATGGAGATGCGGAGCAGCACTGAGGGATTCGATAAGAGATGCACACGCGCAGAAGCTTCATGCAAGCCGCGGCAATTGGCACCATCGGCACTCTGGCGGGCCGCGGGACACTGGCGTCCTCACTGGCCACACTCGCGGCCACCATCCCCGATGCTGGTGGAGCGAGCCGTATTCAGCGCTTGAGCAACGGCTGGGAGTATCTGCAAGGCTCGCTCGGCGGCCCGTGGGAGGTTTGGCGCAGCGAAGAGGTCGCCGTGTTCGTCCCGGTGGCGATGCCGCATTGCTTCAACGCCTACGACGGCTGCGATCCCGACGTTCCCTACTATCGCGGCAATGGCTGGTACAGGACGCACGTGCAAACGGCGAATCCCTATCTGAAGGGCCGCACCCTGCTGCACTTCGAAGGCGCGGGGCAAACCGCGAAGGTGTATGTGGGCGAGCAACTCGCCGGAGAGCATCGCGGCGGCTACGACGAATTTGTGGTGGATATCACGGAGTTGGCGGAGGCAGCCGACGAATCCGCCCTTGCTGCGAAGAACGCCGCCGCCGCGGCGGCGCCTGCGAAGAGCGGCAAAGGAAAGAAGGCGGCAGCGAAGACGAAGGGGCTGCCCATCGCCGTGCTCTGCGACAACTCGCGCGATCTGGACCGCATTCCCAGCGACCTGAGCGACTTCAGCCTCTACGGCGGACTGTATCGGCATGTGAATCTGGTGTATGTGCCGGAGATCTCGCTGGAGAGGGTGCATGTTCGTTCGAGCCTGGCCTCGGCGACTTCAGCCGCGCGCGTGTCGGTGCTCGGGACGCTCTACTTTCCCGCTCCAGAAAGCGCAGCGGCTTCTGTGCGCTATGCCGTCGAGGTGACCGACGCCAGCGGCGCTGTGGTGCATCGATCAAGCGGAACCGCCAGGCCGTGGACTGGACCGAAGGAGATCGCGAGTTTCACGTTGGAGAAGCCGAAGCTCTGGAGCCCGAGCCAGCCGCATCTCTATCGCTGCAAAGTGAGCCTGTCCGGCGCGGACGGCGGCTCCGGCGGTGAATACGCCGTTCAGGAGAACTTCGGCATCAAGCACACGGAGATGGTTCTGCATGGGCCGTTCAAGTTGAATGGCGAGCGACTGCTGCTGCGCGGCACGCATCGGCATGAGGACCACGCCGGCTATGCCGCGGCGATGCCCGACGACCTGATCGAGCAGGAGATGACGCTGATCAAGGATGTTGGCGCGAACTTCATCCGGCTGGCGCATTATCAGCAGTCGCGACGGGTGCTGGAAATGTGCGACCGGCTGGGCATCCTGGTGTGGGAAGAAGTTCCGTGGTGCCGGGGCGGTGTTGGCGACGAGGCATTCAAGACGATGGCGCGGGACAAGCTGCGCAATATGATCGACCAGCACTTCAACCACGCGAGCGTGCTCTTCTGGGGCCTGGGCAATGAGGATGACTGGCCGACGGAATATCCCGAGGTGAATGAAGAGAAAATTCGCTCCTTCATGCAGGAGCTGAATGAGTTGGCCCACAGCCTGGACTCTTCGCGGTATACCTCTTTCCGGCGGTGCGATTTCGCTCGGGATATTCCCGACGCATACTCGCCCTCGATCTGGGCGGGTTGGTATCGCGGAACCTACCCTGAATACCAGGCTGCGCTGGAAGCCGAGAGGGACCGCGTAAACCATTTGATCCACATGGAATGGGGAGCGGACAGCCATGCGGGAAGGAACTCGGAGAACCCAGACCGCGTGCTTGCGGAGATCGCGACCGGGCACGGGACCGATGAGCGCGGCATGGACTATCTTTCGACGGGCGGGTCGGCGAGAGTGTCGCGCGACGGGGATTGGTCTGAGACTTACGCCTGCAATCTCTTCGATTGGCACCTGAAGACACAGGAGACGCTGCCCTGGTTCATGGGGTCGGCGCAGTGGATCTTCAAGGACTTCACAACGCCTCTGCGGATGGAGAACCCGGTGCCCCGTGTGAACCAGAAAGGCATGATCGCGCGCGACATGACGAAGAAAGAGGGGTACTACGTCTTCCAGTCCTACTGGGCGGAGAAGCCGATGGCGCGCATCTATGGCCACAATTGGCCGGTGCGATGGGGCGCTGCCAACGAGCAGAAGATGGTGAAGGTCTACTCGAACTGCGAGACCGCAGAGATGTTCCTGAACGGCAAGTCTCTGGGAACAAGGACGCGCGACAGCCAGAACTATCCTGCGGCGGGCCTGCGCTGGATCGCGCCGTTCGACGAGGGGAAAAACACGCTGAGGGTTGTGGCGCGCAAGGGCGCAGCGACGGTGGAGGACGAAATCGAATTCCTCTATCAGACAGAGAAGTGGGGCTCGCCCGCGGAGATGCGCCTGACAGAGAAGGCGCGCTCCACCGTGAATGGCCAGCGCATGGTGACGGTCGAGGCGAAGCTGTACGACGCGAAGGGCGTGCTGTGCCTGGACGCGAAAAACCGGGTGCGCTTCTCCATGGCTGGCCCAGGGACGCTGATCGACAACCAGGGCACATCGAATGGATCCCGCCTGGTGGAAATGTGCAACGGCCGCTCGGAGATCACGTTGATCGCCGGCGATGGGCGCTGCACAGTGGCTGTCGCAACGGAGAGAATTCCAACCGCGTTCTATCTGGTTTCCTGAGGAAGCTCCGATCCAGTTGCGCAGTCAAGCCCTCGGCGGCTAAAGCCGCGCGGATGATGCGGCATTCACCGATGGGCTTCAAGCCCCATCCCCTTCAAGGCGCGACTTCATCAGAGCTTCCTCTAAAACAATAAACGCGTGACGCGAACCGCAGAGCGGCACTTATGCCACAGCAGCGCCTCTTCGACGAGCGCAAGCGCCCAACTGCTTGGATCCCGCGATTCTCGAGTCGCTGGGATGCCATCGCCCAGAGATATGCGACCATGTGCCGCCTCGTTTCGGCTTCGCATGGGATCCCTTTGGCAGTTTGAACTCCCATGCATCGCCATTTCGGAGTGCGGCTTGTTTCAAATACCGAACTTTATTTTTCTATTGCTGGCCAGTTCTTGTTGCTGCTTGATACTATCTCCTCCGTTGCACAGTTTCCCTTCTGGAGCCGCCATGCATTTTCGCGACCGCAAGAGTCTTCCCGCCCTGCTTCTATCGCTTACTCTCCTTGTGCTCTCGTCTGTTGCGGCGTCCGCCGCAGCTTCGAGCCAAATCTATGTGTCGCCCACGGGCAACGATGCCAATCCGGGCACGCAGGCCAGACCCGTTCGAACGTTGGAGCATGCGCGGGATCTTGCGCGAGTGTTGAAGCGGAAGCAGAGCGGCAGAGATGTGCGCATCTGGCTCGCTGGCGGCACGTACCGGCTGAGCCAGCCTTTGGTGCTGACGGCTGAGGACTCGGGCGCGGGGGGCTCGCATGTTGTGTACGCGGCACTGCCCGGTCAATGGCCGATCCTCAGCGGCGGTGTGCAGGTGAAGGGCTGGAAGCGGATCGATGCCTCGCGCAACCTGTGGTCGGCTCCGGCTCCCGAGCAGGTGAAGAGCGCGCGGCAGATGTACATCGACGGTGTTCGCGCCAGCCGCACGCGCGGACGCCTGCCAGTGCGGCTTACAGCGACCGAAACCGGTTACACGGCAAGCGGCGACGCCATGGCCCAGTGGAGGAACCCAGCGGATCTGGAGTTCATCTACATGGGCGGCAACGGCGTGTGGTCGGAGCCGTCGGTTGGCCTGGGCTCCTGGACCGAGCCGCGCTGCCCCGTCGCCAGCATCAGCGGAGCCGCCATCACGATGCAGCAGCCCTGCTGGGATAACTCCACCAGACGTGCGATGCTGCCGAGCGGAGCGCGAACAGCGAACCTTGTCGGCCCAAAGAGCGTGGGCAAGCAGCCGACCTATGTCGAGAACGCCTACGAGTTGCTTGGCACGCCGGGCCAGTTCTACCTCGACCGGAAATCAAGAACCATCTACTACGTGCCGCGCGCAGGCGAGGACTTGAGCAGAGCGGACGTGGAACTGCCCTGGCTGGAGAAGCTGGTCGATGGCCGGGGGACGGCAGCCGCTCCTGTGCATGACATCGTGTTCTCCGGCATCCAGTTCTCCTACGCTGCGTGGCTCGGAGCAAGCGGTCCGGATGGCTTCTCCGAGATACAGGCGGGCTATCAGGTGACTGGGCCCGAAGGCTACGCGAAGCAGGGCCTCTGCAGCCTGGTTCCAGGGGGCATGTGCCCCTATGGCGCATGGACCAAGGAGCCTGGCAATGTGGCTCTCTCGTACGCGCATGATGTGCGCTTCGCGCGCGACGCATTCGTCCACCTCGGCGGAGCTGGGCTGGATCTGGGCGATGGGGCGCAGCATTGCGTGGTGGAGGGATCGGTATTCACCGACGTCTCCGGCAACGGGCTTCAACTCGGCGGAGTGGACGCTCCCCTCGCGCCATACGCGGAGCAGACAAGCGACAATCGGATCGACAACAACCTCTTCGAGAACATCGGGGCAGAGTTTCGCGGCGGCATCGGCATCGTTGTCGGCTATGCGCAGCGCACGTCCATCGACCACAACCAGCTCGACCACACGCCGTACGCAACGATTTCCATCGGCTGGGGAGGATGGCCGGATAAGATCCAACAGGCCGGCCAGGCGAACTACTCCAACCACAATGTGATCGCGGACAACCTCATCCACAACTTCATGCAGGTGCTCTCCGACGGCGGCGGCATCTACACGCAGGGCCGCACCGGAAAGACGCTGGAGGATGGTGAGCGCGTTGCCGGAAATGTGATCTACAGCCAGTACGGCTCCGGCCACGGCATCTACACCGACAATGGCTCTTCGATGATCACGGTGGACGGCAACGCGATGTTCCACACCAACCACGACAACTGGGGCAGCCGCCATCACGACTACTATGACGGCCTCGACGGCAAGGACTTCGATCCATTGTTGATCGAGAACAATTACTGGCAGCAGGGCGATCCCGACTCCTCAAAGGGAAGTGTTACCGAGCGCGGCAATCGGCTGATCCATTCGCTCAAGGAGGTTCCCGCTGGCGTGATAGCGGAA
>JAJZHR010000175.1 GCA_021810815.1 Acidobacteriota bacterium
ATGGTGCTTGGCACCGCAAAGTGGATCGGACACCGCAAGGCGCGAGGTTAGGACATCTCAGCCCAGAACCAGAAACTGTCCTTCTGAGCGAAGCGATGGCAGGAATGCGGTCAGGGGATCGATCCCGATCCCCGACACCTGACATCTGACAACTCAAACTGACGTCTACAGAATCACCCGCAAGTCGCTTCCGGTCATCTTCTTCGGCTCGCAGATGCCAAGCAGAGACAGAACCGTGGGAGAGAGGTCGCGCAGGGAGCCATCGTTGCGCACGCCTACTTTGTGCCCGGCTTCCGTCACCAGAATGAACGGCACCGGGTTGGTGGTGTGCGCGGTGTGAGGCCCGCCCGTCACCGGGTCGATCATCAACTCCGCGTTGCCGTGATCGGCCGTCACCAGCAGAGCCCCGCCCTCGCGCTTGATGGCCTGGTAGACGCGGCCAAGCTGCGTGTCCACGGTCTCAACCCCCTGAATGGTCTGCTCCAGCTTGCCGGAGTGGCCCACCATGTCGGCGTTGGCAAAGTTGACCACCACCAGATCGAAGGCCGTGTCCTCCACCGCTTTGATGACGGCGTCCGCGATGCCTGCGGCGCTCATCTCCGGCGCAAGGTCGTAGGTCGCGACCTTCTGCGAAGGCACCAGCAGCCGATCTTCGCCGGGGAACGGCGTCTCAATGCCGCCGTTGAAGAAGTAGGTGACGTGGGCGTACTTCTCCGTCTCCGCCACGCGCAGGTTGCGCAACTGCGCCGTGGCCAGCATGTGGGCCAGAAGGCACTCCATGCTCTCTGGCGGAACCACCATGGGCAGCGTGAACTTCGGATCGTACTGCGTCATGCTGACGTACCGCAGGCCCTTGGGCACGATGTTGCGCGGTATGGCGGCGTCCAGATCGTCCGCTCCGGGCAGGTCGCGGCCATCTTCCTTGCTGATGCCGCTGTTGCGTGCAAGCACACGCGAAATCTGCCGCACGCGGTCGGCGCGATAGTTGAAGCAGATGCAGGCGTCCTCATCCTGAATGACGCCGACCGGCTTGCCCGCCTGGTCCACGCAGACGAAGGGGACGATGAACTCGTCCGTCACGCCGTTGTTGTAGCACTCGCGCACGCGGGCGACGGGATCGGCGTATGCTCCACCCTCGGCCTCGCCCTTCACCATCGCGTCGAACGCCTTGGCCTCGCGCTCCCACCTGCGGTCGCGGTCCATGGCATAGTAGCGTCCGCTGACGCTGGCGATGCTGCCCACGCCAATCTCTGCGATCTGCTGCTGCAGCGCCTCAAGATATCCCGCGCCGCTGTTGGGCATGGTGTCGCGGCCGTCCATGAACGCGTGCACGAAGACCTTTGTCAGCCCCTGCTGCTTCGCCATCTTCAGCAACGCGTACAGGTGCCGCTGCTGCGAATGAACTCCACCGTCGGAGAGCAGACCGAGCAGGTGCAGTGCCTTGCCGCTGGCTGCCGCCTGCCGCATCGAGGACGCAAGCACAGGATGCCGGAAGAATTCGCCGCTGACGATCATCTCATCGATGCGCACAATATCCATGCGGACAACGCGACCTGCGCCGATGTTCAAGTGGCCGACTTCGCTGTTGCCCATCTGGCCGTCGGGCAGGCCGACGTAGTGGTCGCTGGCGTGCAGCAGCGTGTTCGGATACTCGCGCAGCAGCTTGTCGTAGACAGGCTTGCGCGCAAGAGCGATGGCGTTGCCATGGGTCTCTGCGCGGTAGCCCCATCCATCCAGAATCGCGAGCACAATCGGCTTTTTCTTCGGCATGCGTCTTCCTTTGCTGCAATTGCGTTTTGGGAGTGGATCTTAAAACGAGAAGCTTCTCCATCCTGAGAGCCAGTGCCATCCTGAGCCCATGGAACAGGCCCAGGATGGCACTTGATGGGAGGGTTGGGCTGAGCAAGTTACTCGCCGAAGTTCACCGACTCCAGGCCGAGGAACTGCGCCGCTCCGCCAAGCTCTTCCTCGATGCGCAGCAACTGGTTGTACTTGGCGATGCGGTCGGTGCGCGATGCGGAGCCGGTCTTGATCTGCCCTGCGCCGGTGCCAACGGCGAGGTCGGCGATGAACGTGTCTTCCGTCTCTCCCGAGCGGTGCGAAATGATGGAGGTATAGCCATAGCGGCGGGCCAGTTCGATGGACTCCAGCGTCTCGCTGACAGTGCCGATCTGGTTCACTTTGATCAGGATCGAGTTGCCGATGTTCTCATCGATGCCGCGCTGCAGGCGCTGGGTGTTGGTGACGAACAGATCGTCGCCCACCAACTGCACGAAGTCGCCGAGTTCCTTGGTCATCAGCTTCCATCCGTCCCAGTCGTCCTCCGCCAGGCCGTCCTCGATGGAGACGATGGGGTATTGCTGCGCCCATCCCTTCCAGTACTCCACCATCTCCGCGCTGGTGTGCTCGCTCTTGTCGGACTTCTTGAAGACGTACATGCCCGTCTCCTTGTTGTAGAACTCGCTGGCGGCGGGGTCCAGAGCAATGGCGATGTCTTCGCCGGCCTTGTAGCCCGCGAGTTCGATGGCCTGCAGAATGAGCTCGATCGCTTCGGAGTTCGACTTCAGCGAGGGAGCGAAACCGCCCTCATCGCCAACGGAGGTGCTGTAGCCATTCTTCTTCAGCACGCCTTTGAGTGTGTGGAACACCTCCGCGCCCCAGCGCAGAGCGTCTGTGAATGTCTCCGCGCCGACCGGCATCACCATGAACTCCTGAAAGTCCACGTTGCTGTCGGCGTGCGCTCCGCCGTTGAGGATGTTCATCATCGGCGTGGGAAGGATGCTGGCGTTGACGCCGCCGAGGTAGCGGTAGAGGGGCATCTTCAACTGCTGCGCAGAGGCGCGGGCACACGCCATCGAGACGGCGAGAATCGCGTTGGCGCCGAGCCTGGACTTGTTCTCCGTGCCATCGATGGAGATCATGGTGCCGTCGATCAACCGCTGGTTGGTTGCGTCCATTCCGGTCAGCTCGGGAGCGAGAATGCTCTCCACGTTCTCCACCGCCTGCAGAACCCCTTTGCCCATGTAGTGGGCCTTGTCGCCGTCGCGCAGCTCGACCGCCTCATGCTCTCCGGTGGATGCTCCGCTGGGAACTGCGGCGCGGCCCATGGCTCCGCCTGCAAGCAAAACATCGGCCTCAACTGTGGGGTTGCCGCGCGAATCAAGGATTTCCCGTGCATGAATGGAAACAATCTCTGTCATAACTCTCCCGTTGATCAAGTTGCTGTTGGCAAGGCTGTTGGTTGGGGTCGCTTGGGCGATGCGATGGCGCAGCCGCTCATTCAGCTTCGGCCTGCGATCCACGGCGATTCCGCCGCCGTCCGCTCCACCGATCATGTTCACGAGCTCGGCCACTTCCACCTTCAATCCACACTGCGATTTTAGCAGCCGCGCGAGCCTCCCCGCGTGGGCCGCGGCGCAGCTCCTTTTCCCCCTCAGCGCCCATTACTCTCTCGATACTGGCGCAGCAAATCGTCGTCCTGACGCGCCCGCGTTGCTCTACGCTTGGGTCAGGCCCCTTCAGCGTGGCCGCGATCAGGAGTCTCCGAACATGAAAATGCACAACTGGACTGCACTTCTGCTGCTTCCCGCGTCCTTCTCGCTTGCGCAGACCACAGGCGTCTCCAAGCCGTCAGACGCAGCCGTCCTGACCGATGACGCCCCCCAGCCAGCACCTGTCGCCAAGCCGTCCGCGGCCAGGCCAGCGGCGGCAACATCGGTCGCGTCGGCGAATGACAACCGCGTCGTGACAGTCGACGGAGCCAAAGTGACGCTGCTGTCGCCACAGGTAGCCACCGCCGCATCCGCGTCTGCCACAGCGCCTGCGTCTGCCGTCGCGTCGTCCTCCAGGGCCACCTCCCACTCCAGCGCCGTCCGCGCGAGCGACCCCGATGCGATGGTGGTGACCGAAGTTCCGTCCAAACCGAATGAGCTTCCCCAGGGGACAGTCCTGAAAGTGCGCATGGATGAGGAGGTCTCCACCAGCGGCAGCGTCGAGGGACGACCCTTCACAGCGCGCGTCAGCGAAGACACCTTGAAAGACGGCAAAGTCATCATCCCCGCAGGCTCGACCATGAAGGGCCGCATCACGCAGCTCGTCGCAGGCAAGCGCATCAATGGGCGCGCGTCCATCCATCTGCGCCCAGACTCCATCACGCTGCCCGACGGCTCGATGTACATGATCCACGCGGTTGTGATCGACAGCGACCCCTCCGGCAACAACAAGGTGGATTCCGAGGGATCCATCATCGACAAAGGACACGCGAAGCGCGATGCGATTGTCGCTGGCGGCGTGACAGCAGGCTCCACCGCCGTGGGAGCCGCGTTCGCAGGAGCTCCGGGAGCAGTGGTTGGCGCTGGTGTTGGCGCCGGCATCGCGACAACGCACTGGCTGCTGGAGGAGCATGACGCCACGCTGGCGAAGAATTCGCTGCTGGTGTTCCAGCTCACCGAGCCGATGCAGTTGACGCCCCTCCGCGCAGAGAGCGCTCCGGATGCCGACCCTCTGATGCATGAAAAGGGAGGCCGGTAAAAGCCGGTTCCCTGCTTCCTCGATGGTCGGCCTCAACCCGCCAGACCGGAAGATCCGCAAGGAAATCCGGGTGCCCCATCCTCGACGCGGCTTTATCGCGGCAGGGTGGGGTATTCGCGCTTCAGGCGCGAACCGCTTTTCGTTGGTAAAGGCCACAGAGCAATGGGGAAGAAGACGGTCGGTGCTGCCGCACACAATACCCCACCTGCGGCAAAAACGCCGCGAGGATGGGGCACCCAAACTGTCTCCAGCCTCTATGCCCCGCTCACCTGGGCCAGCAGGCGCTTCCAGTTCTTCTGGGTGCGGCGGTAGCTCTTCTTCATGTCGTCCAGGATGCGCTCGAAGTCCGAGTGCCCGTGCAGGCGGCTCCATGCTGGATTCTTGCTGAACCATGGGTAGTTCTCATTGCCCATGTAGATCGCCCTCCGCAGCCAGTGCAGCGCCTCTGCCTCGTCCCCATCGACGGCGAAGTAGGTGGCCAGCCGATAGGCCATCTCGCTGTCCGCCTCGGCTGCTGAGAGCGTCTCCTCGGTCAAATAGCTGGCTGCCTTCTCGCGGTTGCCCATGCGGGCATAGCACATCGCCAGCGTCGGGAAAGCGATGCGCAGCGAGCTGTCGTCGCGGATCACGGCTTCGATCGTCTGCACCGCCTGCTCCAGTTGGCCAGAGCGCATCTGCTGGTAGCCGAGGGAGATGCGCAGCAGCGGCTGGCGCGGCTCCAGCGTCAGACCCTTCTCGATCTCGTCCGCCGCCAGCTCCATCTGGTTCTGATACTGGTACACGCGCGCGCGATGGTTGTAGACGACAGCGGCATTCGCCGGATTCAGCCGCAGCGAGCGGTTGAACTGGTCGAGCGCCTCCTCGTACATGCCGTCGAGCCGCAGCGTGATCCCCGCCACCAGATGCACATTCCAGTCATTGGCAGCGGTCTGCAGCAGATGCTCGATGCCGTGGCGCGCGCTTTCCTTTTCGCCGCGAGACAGCAGCATGTACACGCGGTACAGGTTGGACTCCACAGCTCCGGGATCAAGTTCCAGCGCCTTGTCGAACGACCGCCGCGCTGCCAGAACGTGCATCTGCCCGCCCAGGCCGTGGCGGGCGTATTGCAGATGCGTGATGCCCAGGCCGCTCCATGCAGGAGCGTAGCTGGGGTCGCGCTCGACCACGTTGTCAAAGAGGGCGCGCGCCTTGTCCAGGTCGTCCCTGCTGCCGGTGCGCGACATGAACGACGAGAGCACGGCGCGAGCCTGCAGATACTCCTCCGACACGTCCTCTGCGAGAGGAGCGCGGCGGCCCTGAGTTTCGCGCGTCATGCGCTCGCGGTCCTTGCCCTGCTGCAGATGGCCCAGACCTTGCAG
>JAJZHR010000176.1 GCA_021810815.1 Acidobacteriota bacterium
AGATCTCGCGCGCTGCCGAGAGGACAGCAGCGGAGAACATGGGTAGTCTTTCCTTGGTCACGCGCACCACCGGGCCGGAGACGCTGATGCCAGCCACAGCCTTGCCGTCCGCGTCCAGAATCGCCGCCCCCACGCAGCGCGCGCCCATCACAGCCTCTTCGTCGTCGATGGCGTAGCCGCGCTGAAGTATCCCGGCCAAATCCTTCTTCAGGCGGAGGATATTATTCACGGTCTTTGGCGTGGACGGGTCGAAATGGATCGACGCGAAAAGATCGTCCTTGTTCTGCGCATCGTCCGTATTCGCGAGGATGGACTTGCCCAGAGCGGTGCAATAGAGCGGTCGCCGCATGCCCACCTGGGAGACCAGGCGAAAGGTGTGCAGGCTCTCCATCACATCCAGGTAAAGGATGTCGGTGCCGTCCAGCACGGCGAGGTTCACCGTTTCGCCCGTTATCTTCCAAAGGTTTTCGAGCGTCGGCCGGCAGATGCGGCACAGCGTGGCCTGGAAGTTTCCTCCGCCGCCAAGCCGAGCCAGCTTCGGCCCCAGCATGTAGGTGCCAACGCCGTCGCGGAAGAGATAGCCTTCGGTCTCAAGGTGCGTCAGAAAGCGGTGCGCCGTGCTCTTGTTGATGCCGGTCTGCTCTGCGATCTCCTTCAACTGCAGGCCTGCGGGGGAGCGGTCCAGCAGCTCCAGCAACCGCAGCACTTTTCCGATGACGCCGACCGGTGCGGATTTGGATCTCTTCGTTCGTATCAAGGCAAACTCTCCTGAGTGCTGCAAGACCGGGACAGCCACAACGGTCCGGCGTTGATGAGAATGAAAGCATACCGCAAAGACCCACCAAATGTCGGGTGTTTGCGGTGGCCCTCCCAGGGCAAACGCAGCTTAATGCCTA
Organism: Acidobacteriota bacterium; assembly: GCA_021810815.1. GTDB lineage: Bacteria > Acidobacteriota > Terriglobia > Terriglobales > Acidobacteriaceae > JAJZHR01. The sequence continues at coordinate 897 of JAJZHR010000176.1, forward strand.
TAGGCAGGGCGGTTTTGTCTTGTTGAGATGGGGAGAGGAAGAGTCCCCTGAAGCATTTTCCTGATTTGCGTGATCCGCGCGTGGAGCGGACGCGGGAATATTCACTGGAAGAGATTCTTTGGATGGCCATCGCTGCGAGATGGAGCGGAGCCAACGGGTGGAACGAGATCGAAGACTTTGCTCATTCCAAACACCCGTGGTTCCAGAGTTTTCTGACTCTGCCCAGCGGCATTCCGTCGCACGACACGCTGCGGGGTGCCTCGGAGCCAAGCAGGAAGGTGCCGGACAAGATGGCCATCGCAATAGATTGAAATCGATTGACAGGGGTTGCTGCCTCTTCCTATAATTCGCACTTCATGTGAGAAATAGTTCCTGGCGAATTTGAAGACTGAGCCAGCAGAGAGTAGCGCCGGGGAGAAATCCACCCTATGTTGAATGCCCATCGATCCTTATATTGTCTTTGCTTGCTTCCTGCGCTGTGCCTTGCTGGTTGCGGCCGAGGGAGCGGCGGCAGCGCGACGCAGCCCACGCCTGTTGCCACACCGGTCATCACGCCGGCCAGCACCGTGTTGACTGGCAGCACTCCGATCTACATCACCGATGCAACGGCTGGAGCGACGATCCTCTACACAACCAACGGAACCGCTCCATCCGCGTCCAACGGAGCAACGTGCGCGTCAAGCTCGACGACTCCTTGCTTCACCATGGGCGCTTCTGGCGGCACGGTGAAGGCCATCGCAGAAGGCTCCGGCGGCGAGATCTCTTCGGTCGCTTCGACCACCTATGTTTCTTTGGCGACGGTATGCCCCGGGCCGGTTTCAGGCACTGCCTGGCTGGAAAGCGATCCGACCCAGGCGCAGGTCAAGATCACGAGCATGGGAGCGACGCTGGGGGTGGATTGTAACGGCGGCGGCTACGCGAACTACTTGGATGTGGATGGCAGCGGCACCAACATCATGGCCATGGCGTATGGGCGGGGATGGCAGTCTGCCATCCATCAGGACGACTACAATCCGACGCAGGCCGGTGTTTCAGACTCGTATGGCAGCCCAGCCAGTTTGACGGTGAGCCCCTCGTCCCATGGGAGTGGAAATCGCGTGACGATCCAGCCCTTCACCATGGCTCTCTTCGAGAATCCAAATTTTTGCTTCGATCCCGCCAACTTCTACGAGTGTGGCACGGACACCGATGGCATCCATGACAGCGCGTTGTCGACAAAAGCGCAGTCGACCAGCGAGTTCACCTTCTCTGCGTTCTACCAGGACGCATCCGCTCTCGCCAGCAACACAATTCCGGTGTTTCAGTCCCATTTCAGCTTTCAGTATTCCCACGATCCCGGCTCGCCCAATAATCCGGGCGCAACCCTATGGGACGGGACACCGGCGGACTACAGTGCGATCTACCAGTTTGGTCCGAATGCTGTCGATGCGAAGGGGGCGGCGGTCCATCCGGGGCCGCTCGGCACTCTGATCGGCACAGGCCAGAACTTCACCCCGTACCCCGCTACGTATATCGACTTGGCGCGATCAATTTTGGAACAGGGTGTGCGTCTTGCTCTCAGCGCGGGATATACGAATGCGATGTATGTGAACTCCAGCGGCTCTTGGGTGACCGAGCCGTTGGATCTGACCGCGTCCGCCAACGTCAGTCCGGCGCTTCCGATGATCTACTCATCGAATCCCCGCGCCGCGACGCTCACGAACGCCTTCGCGGTGCTGGAGAATCCCACGACGGGCCTTGCCGTGGGCATGTATGTGCCCCAGAATGATCCCGTGAACTCCCTGGAAATTGCCGGCACGGATATTGCGACCGGCAAGCAGGTCTACCAGGAGGATCGCCGCATTGAATGGTTGATGGATTCGAGCAGCGTGATTGGCCCGGCGACCTATGTGCTTGACGGGGTGACCGTGGAGCAGGAGTTCACCGTCCTGCATCCGGTTCTTTTGTTCAACGGCCTGTTGGCGCCGAACCACTCCAGACCCGGGGTGATGGAGAGCATCAGTTGCGACGAGTTCCTGCTGTTCGGAACACCCGCTCAGATTCTGACAGCGGTCAAAGCCATCAGCACAAACGCCGCTGCAGCAGGTTGGTGAGCGATGCGCTTGCCGTGGCCTCCCAGGGCAAACGCAGCACCGCCGAGGATGGGGTGCTGGCCAGGCATCATCGCGCACGCGATGCGCGAAGCTTGCGCTCCAAAGTCCTCAACCCTGATACCAAGGCTCGATAGTTCATACCAGATACAAAGTAGGTGGATCTAGGTGGTATAAATATTCTTCGTCCCGCTGTCGAGGAAGCCTTCACGCAGAAGGCCTGCGTTGATTGGCTCTCCCGTGCCACGCTCCAGGACATCGGTCGATTCCGGCTTTGGACTGGCCGCGCAATCTAGCCGAATCGACGGATCAACATTTTGGTTCCCGGACCCACGGAGCGCCACGACGAACTTGAAGACTCTCGAAATGGCACATGCGCCCCAGCGCTTCAACTTCACTCGGCATCAGAGTGCGTCCAACAGGACACCGCGGCAGATCAATCGCAATCTTGTCTTCAACCTCATCCGCATTCACCAACTAGTATCGCGCGCAGACATTGCTCGCATCTCCGGCCTGCAACGGAGCACCGTCTCCCTGATTGTCGAGGATCTCATCAAGGAGAACTGGATCATGGAGGGCGCCACAGGGAGGCTGCCCCGCGGACGCCGGCCAACTTTTCTGCAACTGAACAATCAACGAGCTGTGATCGCGGTGGACGTCCATCCCTTGCGCACCACCGTGGCCGTGGCGGACCTCGGCGGCCGCATCATCGCGCAGAACCTGGTTCCGCTGCCGGACGATTCCGCGAAGGCCATCCAGGCCATCACGTCCGCTGTCAAGAAGCTGATGGCGGCGAATTCCGACAAGTCGTTCGACGGCATCGGCATCAGCCTTCCTGGACGCACGGATCTCGGCCTTCAAAAGCTGATTTTCGCTCCCAATCTGAACTGGCCTGTGCTCAGCCTGAAGTCGCGCATGCAGCGCGCAACCGGGCTTCGCGTGGAGATGGACAATGTTGCCAACGCCTGCGCTCTCTCAGAGGTATGGTTCGGAGAGAGCGACGGCACGCACGATCTGGTGGTGGTGAATGTTTCAGAGGGCATCGGCACAGGCATCTTCGCCAATGGCCACCTGCTCCGCGGAGAGGACGGAATGGCCGGCGAGTTTGGCCACGTGCAGGTGGAGCCCAACGGCCTCATGTGCGGCTGCGGCAGCCGGGGATGCTGGGAGACGACGGCCTCCAACCGCGCCGGCCTCCGCTACTTCCAGGAAATCAGCAAAAGCGAGTCGCCGAAGACCTTCGATGTCCTGATCAAAATGGCGCAGGACGGAGACGTCAGCGCCCTCGCGGCGATTGAGAAGATGTCGCACGCTCTGGGCAGAGGCCTGCGCATGATCGCATCCGCGCTCGCCCCGAGCGAGATCGTTGTTGTCGGCGAGGTGACAACAGCGTGGTACCTCTTCAGCCCCTCGGTGCAGGCTGAAATGCAGCAGAATTCGCTGGCGCGCTCTCCGAAAGTCCGTCCCGCGCTGGAAGGAAACACGGCGCGTCTGCGCAGCGCTGTGGCGCTGGTGATGAACGAGGGGCCGGTGGAGAGTTGTCCTTCGCGCCCTAAGTTGTGAAGGGTCTAAGCCGGACGTAGTACCGGATCCACCCATAGCAGCGGCTGCCGGATTGGCATGTTGCGGATGATTTCAGGCTCAGTCGGATCCGGGTTCAGCCGCCTCCACAGGGCAAGATACTCCGGCTTGCGCAGCGCTTCCCCCGCGAACAGCAGACTCGGCTGGCGGACGGGCAAATCGTCGAAATACTCCACATCCTTCGCGAACGGCCACTTCGACTTGTCCGCGATGTAGGGGTACATAAAGGCGACAGCGTCTGCCGCGCCCGCTCCGTTCGGGCCTTTGAACTTCCACAAATTGTCCGATGGCGTGGAGAGCGACTGGCAGATGCCGCCCAGGATGTCCATGTTGAACAGGCTGTAGCTGTACGGTTTGGTGCGCGCCAGCTCGCGCGGCAGCCTTCCATCCTTCTCCACCTGGCCCGGAATCAGCACGGTCTTGAAGCGGTCGCGGCACATGTCCACCAGATCCTGCCGCCGCGCGAACTGGGCGAATTCGCCCGCTTGCAGCACCCAGCAACTGCCGTGGTTGTTCTTGGCGGCCTTCTCGTCCAGGCCGTTCTTCGATGTGTTCATCCACTCCACATAGGTTGCGAACCACTGGCGAATCGCGTCCGCGTCGGTTGCCGTCAGGCCTCCGGTCGCTTCCATCACACGCGCCGCGCGCACCACCTCCACCAGGTGCACCGTGTCGATCACGCCCGTGCCGCGTCCCCTGGTCACGCCGGAGATCGCCTGGGCGTATTGCAGGTGGGGATTCATGCGCGTCGCCGGATCCACGAACCAGGCCATCATGTGCCTCGTCGCGTGGTCGGAGTAGCGCTTGTCCTTCGTCAGGCGCCAGGCCGCTCCCAGCGCCGGAACCATCAGGCTCAGACGAATCAGCGCCAGCCGGTGGGCATTGAAATTGGCGGGGTCCGACATGCCATCCCTTTGGAGGTACGGGCCGCCGGGATTCTTCGGGTCCGGCCACCAGTAATCGCCTTCGGAGAAGTAGTCGTGCGCACCTCCGGAGCTGCGGTCGGAGTGGGCCGCCGTCACCGTCACCGGCTGCTCTGCAAGGTAGCGCCTGGCCGCTGCAAGAATGCGGGCGCGGTCCACTCGGCTTGCCAGCGCGAATGCAGCTTCGCTGCTGCTGGACTGGGCGACTGCGCTGCGCAGAAACACCAGTGCTCCAGCCGTCGCTGCAGCAAACTCTCTACGATTCATTCCCATACCTCTCGCTCTCCATCCCCCAAAATCCATTACCTTTTCGCCCTTGCCCTTGCCGTTGCCCTTGCCGGGTGCCCTTGCCGTTGCCTGTTCTTCTGGTTGTCAT
>JAJZHR010000177.1 GCA_021810815.1 Acidobacteriota bacterium
GCTGTCGCGCCTTTCCGCGATGCTCTGCGCTGGTGGCTGCAGGCGCTCGCAAGGAAGGACGATCCTCTTCGCGATCCTTTTCCGCAGATCGTCCTCGATCTCCCTGCGGGCGAAGAGGCATAGGAGGCATAGGTCAGGTTCCGATCCAGCGATGCTCGCCGTCCAGAGGGGGTGCGCCAGCCACCCAGCCGGGGAAATCGCGGAATGCGGGACGAGTCGATGCGCCAGCCCGGGAAGGACAATATGGAGCGAAACAGGGGGATGTGTGGTGGGCCCGGAGGGACTCGAACCCCCAACCAAGGGATTATGAGTCCCCTGCTCTAACCATTGAGCTACAGGCCCCCGCTCGGCGGAGTGGATGTGGCTAGTCTCGCATAGGGCGGCGGCTTCTCCAACATGGGCGTTGGCGAGGCGCACGGTCGAAGGCGCATGGGAAAGCGCGCGGTTGATGGTCAGAGAGCGGGCTGCTGCGGTTCGCGCACCTCCGCGCGCAGGCGCTTCATGGCGTACATGGCGAGATCCGCAGCTCGCAGCAGCTCCTTCGGCGTCTTGCCATCGCGGGGAAACATCCCCATGCCTGCGCTGACCAGCGGATGGAACTGGTAGCCGGCAATCTGCTTTGCCTGCTGCAGATCATGCGTGATCCGCTGCATTGCGCTGGCGGCCTCAGCTTCGCTGGACAGCTCCTCGATCAGCACCACGAACTCATCGCCGCCCAGCCGCGCCGCCATCTCGTACTTCCGCGTGCCCGCCTGCAGGCGCTCTGCCAGCAGCTTCAGCACGGCGTCGCCCACCTCATGGCCACAGGCGTCATTGACATCCTTGAAGTTGTCCAGGTCAAAGAGCAGGACGGCCACCCCCAGGTTGCTGCGTTTCGCGCGCGCCACGGCCTGGTCGATGGCGTCGAGCAGCATCGAGCGGTTCGGCAGCCCGGTGAGCATGTCGTGGTGCGCCATGTGGGCGAGCTTCGCCTCCAGTTGAATCCGCTCGGTCACCTCGTTCTGGATGCCGACATAATGCGTCAGCCGTCCATGAATGTCCAGAATGGGCGACAGGTAGAGTTCATTCCAGAACGGAGTTCCATCCTTGCGATAGTTCCTGAGGACCGTTTTGACTTCACTGCCCTGGCGCAGAGCCTGGCGCAGCACGGCAAGGCCAGGCTGGCTGGTGTCTAGGCCCTGAAGGAAGCGGCAGTTCCTGCCCCGCACCTCCTGCAGCGTGTAGCCCGTCATGCGCTGGAAGGCGGGATTGACGTAGATCAGCGGCAACTCCGGGTCGCGGGCGTCCGCGATGGTGATGCCATTCACGACCGATTCGAAGACGTGCCTGGTCCAGATACGCTCATCCTCGGTGGGAATTCCGTCGAATAGCCCAGCCATCTCTTTTTCTTCTGCCATCTCTCTCCATTTCTGGCGTAAATTCTTTGGCGCCAGTCCTTTGACTGGAAAATCCCTTGGCTCAAAATCCCAAGTGCGGCACACCTGGGGGCTGCGGACTGCCCTCCCCCCTGGAGAGTGGCGCGAAGATCTCGGCAGACATTCAAAACAAGATTATCCGCCCAAACCGAAGCGCAAGGCGAGCAAAAGACAGCGGGCGACGTGTGCTCCCGAGGCATGAGCGCATTCCGGGGAGTGGATGCATCGCGGGGAGTATGGACGCTGCGATGGCCTGCGCTTCCACGGGAGGCAAGCGTGGAGAATGCGATTTTAGCCGATGCGGCTCTGGGTGCGACGGCCATCGATTACCATGGGCATGGACGGGCGTCCAAGAGTGGGCGTCTGAGCAGTGGCCAGGAGCAGTGGCCAGGAGCAGTGGCCAGGAGCAGCGATGGACGTCAGGGAATCAGCAGCAATGGAGATGGTGTGACGACAGGCGGCAGCAAGACACAGCACGGCGAAGAGAAGCCTGTGCGCGGCAGCGAGGGGCAGGCCGTGGCGCGTTTGCTGGATGGCAATGCGATTGCGGCCGCCATCAAGGCGGAGGTGGCCCAGCAGGTGGCGGAGCTTGCGGCAGAGGGGATTCGCCCGGGGCTGGCGGTGGTGCTGGTCGGGTCGGTGCCAGCGTCGCAGATCTACGTTCGCAACAAGGTGCGCACCTGCGGGCAGATGGGCATCTTCTCCGAGCTGATCACGCCGCCGGAGAGCATTACGACGGCGGAACTGCTGGCGCTGGTGGGGGAGCTGAACGTCCGGGACGACCTGGACGGCATCCTGGTGCAGATGCCGCTGCCGAAGCACGTGGACTCCAAGCGCGTGATGGAGGCGATTCTGCCGGAGAAGGACATCGACGGGCTGCATCCGATGAACGCAGGAAAGCTGCAGACGGGGCGTCCGGCGCTGGTTCCCTGCACTCCCGCTGGCGTCATTGAGATTCTGAAGCGGAGCGGCATTCCCATCGCGGGGCAGAACGCTGTCGTGGTTGGCCGCAGCGACCTGGCAGGCAAGCCGGCGGCGATGCTGCTGTTGCAGGAGAACGCGACCGTCACCATCTGCCACAGCAAGACGCGCGACCTGGCTTCGTTCACGCGCAATGCGGATATTCTGGTGCCGGCCATCGGCATCCCCGGCTACATCACGCCGGGGATGGTGAAGCCGGGGTCCACCATCATCGACGTGGGCATCAACCGGCTGAGCAATCAGGTGGCAGGCGACCGCGAGCTGTTTCAGGATTTCTTTCCCGGGACGTTTGCGGAGGACGCCGAGCGCAGGCGCGCGTTCGACGAGAAGGGGTCAACGATTGTGGGCGACGTCCATCCGCGGGCTTATGATGTGGCCGGAGCGTATACGCCGGTTCCCGGAGGCGCAGGCGCGCTTACGATCGCCATGCTGATGGCAAACACGGTGCGGGCGGCCAAGCTCCGCCGCGGGATTTCCTGAGCAGAATCCTGAACAGAGTCCTGTATAGATTTTGAACAGACCTTGAATCCATCTTGAACAGAGTCTCAGGCGCTTGAACAGAGTCTCAGGCGCAGTTGCTTTCAGGCCGCTTCAGGAGAAGGTGATGCTGCGAGTCGGGCTGACGGGCGGGCTGGGAAGCGGCAAGTCGACGGTGGGAGCGATGTTCCGCGCTCTTGGCGCGCATGTGCTGGACGCCGATGCCGTGGGCCGGGAGCTGATGGAGCCGGGCCAGCAGGTCTACCGGGAAATCGTCGCCCACTTCGGGCCGCAGGTGGTGCAGACGCAGGGGCCGATGGCAGGCCACCTGAATCGGGCGGAGCTGGCGCGGCTGGCTTTCGAGTGCGGGCGCATCGAGGAGCTGAACGGCCTGGTCCACCCTGCGGTGATCGCAGCGCAGGCCGCGTGGATCGAGCGGATCGCGGAGAGCGAGCCGGGGGCGATCGCCGTGATCGAGTCGGCGCTGATTTTCGAGACCAGGCACGGCAGCGGGAGCGGCGCTGCGCAGTCGCCAACCATGGGCGAGGGGTGGAACAAGCGCTTCGACCGCATCATCCTGGTCACGGCTCCGGAGCCGCTGCGCATCAGGCGCTTTGTGGAGCGGGCGGCGGGCGGAAAGCCGCTCAGCGAGAGCGAACGGAGATCTCTGGAGGAGGATGCGAAGCGGCGGATGCGGGCGCAACTGCCCGACGAGCTGAAGATTCCTCTCTGCGATTTCATACTCGACAACGCAGGCACACTCGCAACGACGCAGGCGGCGGTGCAGCGCATCTACGCTCAACTCAAAGAGGCGGCAGCACTTGCGGCTCCTCAGCATCTGAGGCCGCGCTGAACCCAGGACCATGCAGCCAACCCCGCATCCATTCGCCTGTCGCTACAATCTAATAAGGCGTCCCGAACAAGCAGGAAGGCGGCGGGCGTGGTGCATGGAACCGAAAGCGCCGCCAGGCTCTGCTCCGGGGCGACCCTTGCGGTGAAGCGAGTCGAAAATCAAATGAAGCTGCGACGTTTCCTTCTTGTGCTGGTTCTTGTGGGCGGGTTCTACTACCTGACGACGCATTCCTACCCCTCAGGCGTGCTTGCATCGCGCGTGGTTGCGCTTTTGCACAATGCTCCGAAGGTGGCTGCCGACGGCGAACATGCTGCGGTGGGTGCTCTCGACCTGACCACGGCAGACGCCGCTCCGGCCTACGACGCCGAGGAGCTGAACAACATCGCCGTGTACAAGAAGAGCCTGCCGTCGGTGGTCAACATCATGTCCTCGGCCGTCGCTTTCGACTTCTTCTACGGGCCTGTGCCGCAGCAGGGCCAGGGGTCGGGCTTCATCCTGGACAAGCAGGGCCACGTGCTCACGAACTTCCACGTCATCTCCAACGCGCAGCAGGTCGAGGTGACGCTGTTTGACAAGCACAAGTACAAGGCGCAGGTGGTGGGCGTGGACAAGAGCCACGACCTGGCGCTGCTGCTGATCAATGCGCCGAACCTCGTCCCGGCCACGCTGGCCGACTCGCGCGGCCTGGTGGTGGGGCAGAAGGTCTACGCCATCGGCAATCCCTTTGGCCTGAGCGGAACGATGACGCGCGGCATCATCAGCTCGATCCGCTCCATCCGAGGGCCGCAGGGAACGCCGATCGAGGACGCCATCCAGACCGACGCAGCCATCAATCCGGGGAACTCCGGCGGGCCGCTGCTGAACTCGCGCGGAGAGGTGATCGGCATCAACACGCTGATCGCGTCGAACGGGGCCGACCAGAGCTCCGGCATCGGCTTCGCCATCCCCATCAACACCGCCAAGGCGGTGCTGGAGGACTTTTCGAAATATGGCAAGGTGCGCCGGCCCTCGCTGGACATCGACACGCTGGCCATTGGCCCGGATCTGGCGGCGCAGATGGGTCTGCCATCGGACTACGGCGTGCTGATTCAGCAAGTCCGCCCCGGCGGAGCGGCTGCCAGGGCAGGGCTGCGCGGCGGCAATCAGAAGGCGTACCTCGGCAATGTGCCCATCTTTATCGGCGGGGATTTGATCGTCGCTGTGAACGGGCAGGATGTGACCAACGCGCAGGACCTGTCGCAGGAGATGAACGCGCACCGCTCCGGCGACACCATCACCGTGACCATCTACCGCGGCCGCAAACGGATGGATGTGCCGGTGACGCTGGGCGACGCCAAGGACACGGTCGTATAGCCAGGGAACAGGGAACAGTTGTGAGGACGCGTCAAGGGATTTTGACGCTGCCGGGAGAGGTGCGGGTTTGGGGGAATTCCTGGGGTTTACCCACGACCCGGATGTTTGCCTTGGGGAGAGAACAGCAGATTCCTTCGCTTCGCTGCGGAATGACAACCAGAAGAGCGGACAACGGCGAGGGCAAGGACGAAACGGTCGCGCGTTGCGCGATTATCCCACGCTCCCACCCCAGCGAATCAAAGCGTTCGCCGGGGACCCCGGCCTGCGGCGATGAAGCTGCCGCGAGGATGGGGCGCTCGGATTTGTGGCGGAGAAGCAGATTCGGGTTGGTTCTTGTGCTGCCCTGCGCTACAGAGCGCCGTTGTGGGCTACGAACTCGTCCATGGTGGTGCGCAGGTATTTGTGCGGATTCACTGGCGTGTCGTGGATGCGGACTTCGTAGTGCAGGTGCGCTCCGGTGGAGCGGCCGCTGGTGCCCACATAGCCGATGATCTGCCCCCGCACCACTGTCTGGCCGACAGAGACGGTGAAGCCGGAGAGGTGGCCGTAGAGCGTGCTAAGGCCGTGGCCGTGATTCAGAATCACTTCGCGTCCGTAGCCGTTCTCCGTTCCTGCGCTCACCACGGTGCCGTCAGCCGGAGCGCGCACGGGCGTTCCATAGTGCGAAGAGATGTCCACTCCCTTGTGGAAAGCGCCTTCCCCGTTGAAGGGGTCGTCCCGCTGGCCGTAGGAGCTGGTCACCGGACCCTGCACCGGCCACAAGGAAGGAGCGAATGCGAGAGCCCAG
>JAJZHR010000178.1 GCA_021810815.1 Acidobacteriota bacterium
GCTCTTGGGGAAAACGCACATGCGTATCTTGGTGAACGGAGCTGCGGCCAGCGTCTTCAGCGTCTGCTGCTGCAGAGCTTCGGTCTGATGCACCCACGCGTAGCAGGTGGTGCCGAAGGGGAAGAATGGCGTGCCGTCGGCGTAAGAGAAATGGCGGCCGCCGTTCACTTCCACCGGCCCGTGGTTTCCCTGCGACGCCGCAGAGCATTGGAAGGTTCCGGACAGGTTGTTCAGCGCTCCAACGTTGCTCTCTGTGGTGTAGCTCCACTCGCCCGGCTGGTCCGGCATGAAGCGGATGCGGTAAACGCCCCGACCGTCATAGAAGCCGGAGACGCGCAGGACGCGATTCTGGTGGCGGAAATGCGCGCTGAGCTGGGCATCGACGAAGGGGTTGCCGCTGGCTGGGCCGTTGAAGGCGGCCTCGAAGATTCCCCACCGCTCGACTGTCCCGGAATGCTGCTCGACTGTCCTCGAATGCCGCTCCGCAGGAGCCGCCGTACCTTCGTGAGCCTGCAAGGCCGATGCCGCTGCCGAAGGCACAAGGCCCCACGCCGCCGCGCCGGTGAGTTTGATGACGTCCCGTCGATTCATTCCATCCCCTTGAATGCCGGACCAGTCCGGCAGCGAAGACCCTAGGACAGCAAACGCGAGGCGCAGTTGTCAACATGTTTTTCCGCTATTGCATATTCATGCAGATAGTGCTGATCGCGTCTGAATTGCGGCTTGCATGGAAATGCTGTCCGGCATAGTATTGGCAGCGCAGGCCCATGCCTTCCCGGCGCAGGCCTCAGATTCGAGCCATGATGACCTCGACCGAAGCAGCAGTCGCACGCATCCGCGCCAGTGCCAGCCGCATCCGGCAGCGCAGCCTGAAGATGGTCCACCACTCCGGCCTTGGGCATCCTGGAGGAGACCTGTCGGCGGCAGACATCCTCGCCACCCTGTACCTCTCGGTGTTGCGGAGGGAAGCAGGCGACCCTCTCAGTCCGTCGCGCGACCGCTTCATCATGAGCAAGGGGCACTGCTCCGGAGCTCTGTACGCGACGCTCGCCGAAGTCGGAATCCTTGAGCCGGAGCAACTGGGGACGTACATGACTCCGCTCTCTCTGCTGAACGGCCACCCGGACCGCAACAAGGTTTGCGGCGTGGAGGCGAACACCGGCCCCCTGGGCCATGGGCTGCCCATCGGCGTGGGCTGCGCTCTGGCGGCGAAGATGGACAAGGCCGACTGGCGCACCTTTGTGCTGACCGGCGACGGCGAGCTGCAGGAAGGCAGCAACTGGGAAGCTGCCATGGCGGCGTCGCAGTACAAGCTGGACAATCTCACGGTGATCGTCGATCGCAACCGCATCCAGCAGGGCGACTTCACGGAGAACACCATCAACATGGAGCCGCTCGCCGATCGCTGGCGGGCCTTCAACTGGGCGGTGGCAGAGGTGGAGGGCAACGACCCGGCGGCGCTGCTGGAGTGCTTCAGCGCGCTGCCGTTCGAGCCGGGCCGCCCCTCGTGCATCCTTGCGCATACAACGAAGGGAATGGGCGTGTCGTTCATGAAGAACAAGCCGGAGTGGCACCACAAGATTCCGTCGGACGCCCAGCTCGCGGAGGCTCTTCGGGAGCTGGAGGAGTGCGCCGGATGAGCGATCTATTCGATTGCAGAGAGGCTTTCGCAACGACGCTGGAGGAGCTTGCGTCCACCGACCAGAGCATCGTGGTGGTGGTGAATGATTCCATCAGCTCCACCCGGCTGGGCGGCTTCAAGAAGCTGTATCCGGAGAGGTTCATCAACGTCGGCATCGCCGAGCAGAACATGGTGGGAGTCGGAGCCGGCCTGGCCAGCGCAGGCAAGGTTCCTTTCGTCTGCGGCGCCTCGTGCTTCCTGACGGGCCGCGCTCTGGAGCAGGTGAAGGTCGATCTTGGCTATGCGAAGAACAACGTGAAGCTTTGCGGCATGTCGAGCGGCGTTGCGTATGGCGAGCTCGGGCCGACGCACCACTCGATCGAGGATTTTGCGTGGACGCGGGTGATCGGAAACCTGGTGGTGGTCGCTCCGGCGGACCCGATTGAGACGCGGTCGATGCTGCGGGCCATCGCTGCCTACCATGGGCCTGTATTTTTCCGGCTCAGCCGCATGCCGGTTCCGAATGTCCACGCCGAGTACTATCAATTTCGTCTGGGCAAAGCGTCGAGGCTTCGCGAGGGCGGCGACCTGACCATCATCGCCAACGGAGTGATGGTTGCGCGGGCGCTTGCCGCCGCCGAGGCGCTGGAGGCCGAGGGGATTTCGGCGCGCGTGCTGAACATGTCCAGCATCAAGCCGCTGGACGCCGATGCGGTCGTCGCGGCGGCGCGCGAGACCGGCGCCATTGTCACCGTCGAGGAGCACTCGATCTATGGAGGGCTGGGCGGCGCGGTCGCGGAGGTCGTCGCCGGCTCGTTTCCGGTGCGCATTCACATCATGGGTTTTCCTGGCTTCGCCCCGACCGGCTCGGCGAGCTTTCTGCTGGAGCACTTTGGGCTGACGGCGGATGGAATCGCGGAAGCCGCTCGTGGACTTGTATCGAAACGCGGAGCATGATGGGCGATCAATACATTCTCGCGCTGGACCAGGGGACGACCAACTCGAAGGCGCTGCTGCTCGATGGCGATGGCGCTGTGGTTTCGCGCGCCTCGCGGCCCCTGGCAACATGCTCTCCGCGGCCGGGATTTGTGGAGCAGGATGCGGACGAGATATGGGCCTCGATGGAGGCGGCGGCGAAGGAATGCCTGGGCGGCCGTAGGTCGGAGGATGTGCGCGCCATCGCAATTTCCAACCAGCGCGAGACGGTGGTGCTGTGGGACGCAGCATCGGGAAGACCTGTTTGTCCGGCGGTGTCCTGGCAGTGCCGGCGCTCGAATGATTTCTGCGAGTCGCTGCGTGCGCAGGGTCTGGAGCCAACGGTGAGGGCGAAGACCGGCCTGGGGATCGATCCTCTTTTTTCGGCGTCGAAGATTGCATGGCTTCTGGACAACGATTCCGATCTGCGCGCGCGGGCAGAGAGAGGCGAGCTGCGCTGCGGCACGGTTGAAAGCTGGCTGATCTGGAAGCTGACCGAAGGCCGCGTGCACGCCACCGATCTCAGCAATGCATCGCGAACGCAGTTGCTGAATCTGCGCACGCTGGACTGGGATGACGATCTGCTCGCGATCTTTCGCATCCCTCGCTCTCTGCTGCCTTCCCTCGCTCCATCAAGCGGCCTTTTCGGGCAAGCAGCCACGCGCTCTTTCTTTGGCTGCGATGTGCCGATCATGAGCGCTCTTGGCGACTCCCATGCAGCTCTGGCCGCGCACGCATTCGGTCGCGCGAACGCCGTGAAAGCGACCTACGGAACCGGAAGCTCCTTGATGATGCTTGCCTCTGCGCCTTCCGGCGAGTCTCACGACCTGTCTTCGACCATCGCATGGGCCACCCGGTCAGGCGGGGCGCAATATGCCCTGGAAGGAAACATCACCATGACCGGCGGAGCGGTGGAGTGGTGCGGGAGCTTTCTTGGGCTGGCGGACCCAGTCGCCGATCTGGTTCGCCTTGCCGACTCGGTTCCATCGTCGGAGTCGGTATTTTTTGTTCCTGCGATGTGCGGCCTCGGATCGCCTTATTGGAGCGGGTCGGCCCGCGGATGCATTGTCGGCCTGGAGCGCGGCAGCACCATGGCGCACCTTGCCCGCGCCGCGATAGACTCGGTTGCCTACCAGGTGCGCGATGTGTACGAGTCGATGCAGCGGGCGGCCGGGATTCGCTTGAAAGAGCTTTATGCGGACGGCGGCGCCACCAGGAACCGTTCGCTGATGCAACTGCAGGCGGACGTGCTGGGGAGCGCGGTGTTGCGTTCGAGCACGGCAGAGCTTTCCGCAGTGGGAGCGGCGCTGCTGGCGGGCGTGGCTCTTGGCATATGGTCGGGGCCGGGCGACATGGCTGCGCTGAAGTCGCCGCCGGAACGCTTTGAGCCGCGGCTGGACGCTGCTGTCCGCGAGGAGAGGTATGCCGGTTGGAAGTCGGCGGTCGAGGCTGCGCTCGGCCACAGTCGGCGGAGCGCAGGCGGATCAGGTCGGGCATAGGTGAAGGGTCAGCATGTCAAGGAATGACGAGCTTCGTTTGATGGCGAAAGTCGCGCGCATGTATTACAGCCAGTCGATCCGGCAGGCCGAGATCACGGAGCGGCTGAACATTCATCAGTCCACGGTCTCGCGGCTGCTGAAGCGCGCGCACCAGGCTGGGATTGTGAAGATCAGCGTGACGATTCCGAATGGAATCCATGCGGATCTGGAAGAGGCGATGGAGCAGCGCTTCGGCCTGAAGGAAGCGATCATTGTCGATTCCGTGGACAACGAGGGGCAGATCGTTCGCGACCTTGGAGCCGCAGGAGCGTACTTCCTGGACCTTGCCATCAAGCCGGGAGAGGTTCTCGGCATCTCGTCGTGGAGCGCGGCCCTGCTGGCGATGGTCGATGCCATGCATCCGAGCAAGGCCGGCGCCAACTCCAAGGTTCTTCAGATCCTCGGCGGCCTGGGAAGCCCCAGCGCGCAAAGTCACGCAACGCATTTGACGCAGCGGCTGGCGGAGTTGATCGGCGGCTCGCCCATCCTGCTTCCGGCGCCCGGCGTGACGACTTCGCCCGAGGCCAAGCGCGTTCTGATGCGGGAGAGCTATGTGCGCCAGGCGACGTCGCTGTTCGACCACGTCGATCTCGCGCTGGTCGGCATTGGCGCAGTGGAGCCATCACGTCTGCTGGCGAGCAGCGGCAACATCTTCTCTCCCCAGGAGCTGCGCAGCCTGCAGAAGCAGGGCGCTGTGGGCGACATCTGCCTGCAGTTCTTCGATGCGGCGGGAGCGCCCGTGCGGACTTCGCTTTCCGAGCGGGTCATCGGCATCAGCCTGCAGCAGTTGAAGAAGGCGAAGCGGGTGGTCGGGCTTGCGGCAGGCAAGCGGAAGACGCAGGCGATTCTTGGCGCTCTGAATGGAAAATTGCTGGATGTATTGATCACAGACAGACGAACGGCGAGCGCACTGCTGGATGCGCCCCGGCAGGGATAGCTCCAAATAGAGCCTGGTCCAGATTGCAGCGGAGGACGAATCCAATGGCAGCAGAGCGCGGACAACCCGATGCGCAGTCGCTTCAGGCGAAGCATGCTGCGGCGGATTTTGCCGGCGCGCTCGCTCTCTCCGAACCCGCTGCGGAGATCGTGCTTGCTGCGCACGGAATCGTCAAGGAATATCCGGGAACGGTGGCGTTGAAGGGGATCGACTTCGAAGTTCATCGCGGCAAAGTGAATGTGCTGATCGGCGAGAACGGGGCGGGAAAATCGACCCTGATGAAGATCCTGGCGGGCGTCGAGGAGCCAACGCGCGGCAGCCTGTCGCTGGATGGAAGGCCGATCCATCTGCGCTCCACCACCGATGCCATGCGGCACGGCATCACCATGGTGCATCAGGAGCTGAATCTGCTGCCCAACCTGAACGTTGCCGAGAACATCTTCGCAGGACGCGAGCTGAGGAACCGTCTTGGATGGGTCGATCAGGGCCGCCAGGCAGAGGACAGCCGATGCGCGTTGGAGCGGCTGGGCAGCGCAGTTGGAGCGCGCACGCTGATCGAAGACATCTCCCTGGGCGACCAGCAGGTGGTGGAGCTGGCGCGCGCTCTGGCGCAGAAGGCGAGCGTCCTCATTCTGGACGAGCCGACCTCCGCGCTCAGTGTTGCCGAGGTGGAGGTGCTGTTTCGCATCGTCGAAGAGCTGAAGCAGCAGGGCGTGTCCATCATCTACATTTCGCATCGCCTGGACGAGCTGCTGCGGATCGGGGACGTGTTCACCGTGCTTCGCGATGGT
>JAJZHR010000179.1 GCA_021810815.1 Acidobacteriota bacterium
ATTATTGAGTCGCTGCATGCGCGCTGGGCCATGCTGCTGCTCTCTCTGACGCCGGGGGATTGGCTGCGCGGGTACAAGCACCCGGAGATGGGGCCGATGACGCTGGAGCGGGTGCTTGCGCTCTACGCGTGGCATGGCAGGCACCACACGGCACACATCACGCACCTCTCGCAGCGTATGGACTGGTAGGCCCGGTGCCCGCCCCTCCGCGAACACTCGAGCCAAAGGATGCTCCGCCGGAGCAGATCGCCGCGGCGCTGGAGGAGTTCCTGGCCGAGCATCCGCGCTCGGCTTTGCTGGAGGAGGGCCGCGTGCTGTTCGACATGGGATCGGCGAAATACTCCCTGAGCACGGAGCATGGCCGCTGCACCCTGCACCTGTGGAGCGAGGAGCGGAATGTGGTGCGGCGTGTGGGCGGAGTTGAGCTGCGCCATGGAACGCTGCGGCTGAGCTGCCACAAATTCGGTCAGACGAAGCCGCAGACCATGGAACTGGTCGCGGACCGCGACCGCCGCACACCTTCCACGCGCGAGGCTACGCGCAAGCAGTACCTGAAGCTGCTGGAGCGCGCGCTGCTGCGCCGGTTTCCCGACTGGAAAGCAGACAGCCTGCGCTCTGCCATGGATCTGGAGCGCAGCTTCGGCCCCGCCTACGCGCGCGGCGCTCTGTTGCGTGGAACAAGCGCATGGGCTGTGATCGCTGTGAATTCTGAGGAGACGCAGGCCACCGTGGACGGCGTGCTGACGCTCGGCATTCTGTGGTTGGCGCACTGCCGCGAGCAGGCTGGCGGGCGGCGCCTCTTTGCCGGGTTGCGGATTGTGGTGCCGCAGGGCATGGCCGCGGTGACGCTCTCGCGCATGGCCTGGCTAAGCCCACAGGTGGCGCAGTGGGAACTGTACGAGTTGGAGGAACGGTCTGAAGAGCTTGCCCAGCTCGACCCCGCAGACCAGGGCAACCTGAACACCCACATGGTTCGCGTCCCGAATGACGTGGTCGCGCGCGAACGGTTTGCTGCGTCCACCGCATACATCCTTGGCATGTTGCCGGAGGGGATGCGGCCGTTGGTGGAGCAGCGGGTTCGCAGCAGCACGGAACTGGCCTTCCTATGGCACGGACTGGAGTTTGCGCGGGTGCGCATGGGGCTGGCTGCTGACTCCTTCGAGCGCGTCGCCGAGATGACCTTCGGCACAGGAGCGTATGAGAGGGCGCTCGCTGAGGGCAGCGAAGCGACGTTTACGGATATGATTCAGCGCGTCTTCCATCGCCGCCACGCCGCTGGCGACACGCGCGACACCGTCTACCGGATGCAGCCGGAACGATGGCTGGAGAGCGTGCTGCGGCTGAATGTCGCGGCTCTGGAAGCCAGCATCGAGCCGCAACTGGACGCGCGCCATGTGTACGCCCAGGTTCCCGCGTTCCAGGCTGGCGACCGCGGCATGATGGATCTGCTCACTGTCACGCGCGCTGGTCGGCTGGCGGTGCTGGAGCTGAAGGCCAACGAAGATCTGCACCTCGCGCTGCAAGGGCTGGATTACTGGGTGCGCGTCCGCTGGCACCACCTGCAGCCGCCCGACCCAGCATCGGGTCTCGGCGAGTTCCAGCGCCACGGCTACTTCCCTGGTGTGCAGCTCTCGCCGCTTCCGCCCAAGCTCTACCTCGTTGCTCCCTCGCTGCGCATCCACCCCGCTACGGATGTCATCCTGAAGCACCTGAAGCCAGAGGTGGACTGGATGCTGGTCGCGCTGGACGAGCGCTGGAGACGGGAAGTGAAGGTCGTCTGGCGGAAGAAGAGCGGTGATTTGTGAAGTCGCCCGAGGATGAGCGTCGCACTGGACTGCATCTGGTGTGGCAGCATGGAGAGATGCAACCTCCGCGAAAGAAGCGCGCCGTGAAGCCAGCCAAGCCGCACCCGTTCGACGTACAGTTCGGCGTGGAAACCGACGGACTGATCAAAGGCATCGACCTCGCCGTCGGGCATCCGCATGACGAGCACAACACCGCGTATTACGGTGTGCAGCCGTCGCTCTTCCATGAGGTGATGGATCGGTGGGAGCGCACGCCGCCGCTGCATCCGCTGGAGAGCTACACCTTTGTCGACTTCGGCGCGGGCAAGGGGCGTGCCATGATGCTGGCGTCTGAATTCCCCTTTCGAGAGGTGGTCGGCGTAGAGCTGAACCCCCGCCTTGCCGCCATCGCGCAAAACAACATTGAGCAGTGGGAGGGGGGCGGGCAGGCGCTAAGCCCCCTGCGCGTCGTCTGCGGCGATGCGGCGGAGTTCGAGTTCCCCGCTGGCCCATGCGTCGCCTACCTCTTCAATCCCTTCGCACGCCCGGTGCTGCGAAGAGTGATCCAGAAGATGGAACAGAGCTTCACTGGGCGGCCTGGCGAGCTCGACTTGCTCTACGTCAACGATGAGTGTGAAAGCTCTCTGCGCCTGCACGGCGGCTTCACGCAGCTCTGGAATGGCCGGATCGACATGTCCGTCGAGGATGAGGTGGCCGAACTGATTACCATGAATGCGCAAGAGGACGGAGAGTATGCCTCCAGCGGATGGGAACGCTGCTCGGCTTACAGGTGGGTTGGGCGCGCTGGTGAGGGCCGCTGAAGGTCAGAGGAGGCTCTCATAGCAAACGACGCCCGCCTATTTGTCTTCAGGGCAGAGGAGCTTGAAGGCAAGGGCAGCCACCGCTCCACCTGAGAAGTTTGCCAGGAGATAGACCCATATCCTGCTCCAGGCAACTAGCCCCATGTTGGAAATGCCCACCGCAACGGCGGGGTTGAAGGCTGCGCTCGCGATGCCGCCAACGGCGAATGCTCCTGCGAGGACTGTGAAGCCAATCGCCAGTCCATAAAACGAGTTGCCTTCGTTGTCTTTGGAGGTAGCGCTATTCAACACCACAAAGACCAGAGCGAAAGTGAAGAGGAACTCCCCCAGCAATTCTGGCACGATGGCCAACTCGCGGGCATGCACCGGTATGCCAGGAGTCAGATAATTCACGACGAACGAGGCGAGCAATGCTCCGATCACCTGGAAAATCATGTATGGGGCTACATCTTTTGTGCTGCAGCGGCCGCGTATCCAGACGCCAAGCGTAACCGCAGGATTGTAGTGGCCACCGGAGATGTGGCCGCCGGCATAAATCATCACCATGAGAATCGATCCGATGGCCAGCGGCGGCAGCACCCCATTTCCGCCAGCAATAACTGTCATTCCGATAGTCAGAACCAGGAAGAAAGTCCCGATGAGTTCCGTTACGTATTTTTTCATGACAACCTCTGCTCTAGCCCTACTTGGATCATCAGAAGGCGGTACTCCAGGCCAGGAATATTCGCTTTGCTATGTTCAGCTTCAGATCTCAACTCTTCGTTGCGACTTTCTTGAGCGCAGCCAAGCCTGCTTCTGTGGTGGCGTAGCTCTGGTTTCTCTCTTCGACGAAGCCAGCCTCCATCAACTCCCGCGCGGCGATGCGTATACGGTAAAGCGGGGTTTCCGTTTGCTCTGCCACTTTGTCGAGCGGGGCACCCTGCGTCATTGCCAGGAGAATCTTTCTTGCCATCTCGGTGATTTCGCCACTGCTATTCATGCAAGCCATGAGAAACCCCTTCAAGTTGCCTTTCTGCTAAGGAATATCTAATTCAGTTTCTTTGCGGTTTCCTCGGGGGCTAAAGCCAGCCGCATTCCAGTTCAATTACAGCCGCCGGACTCGAGCCCAGCCCCTTCAAAGCCGAAATTGCTCAGGGAGATCTATCCAGAGATTCTTTAATTGGTTCTTCATGATTCTGAAAAAGTGGCAGCTAATTCACAGGGACTTCTTTGAGAAATACCAGTCGGTAGTTTCATACCCTGCTTTCATGCGCTCTTCCGCGCCATCTGTCGTTCTTGGAGGCGGAACAATCACTTTGTCGCCCGGCTTCCAGTTGGCAGGGGTGGCAATTCCGTGCTTGTCGGTGGCTTGCAAGGCGTCAATCAGTCGCAGTATTTCCTGTGTATTGCGGCCGGTGGTCAGAGGGTAATAGATCATGGCCCGCAGAATGCCTTTGGGGTCGATGATAAAAACGCAACGACTGGTTTCGGTCTTGCTTTCGCCGGGCATCACCATGCCGTACAGAGTGGCCACATCCTTGTTCAGGTCGGCGATGATGGGGAATGGAATGCGGACGCCAAAATTCCTCTCGATATTCCGGACCCAGGCAATGTGCGAGTAGGTGCTGTCAATACTCAGGCCGCAGAGTTCAACGCCGCGCTTCTTAAGTTCAGGGGCGATTTCGGCGAAGGCCACGAATTCCGTCGTGCAAACGGGAGTGAAGTCCGCAGGATGGGAAAATAGAATGACCCAGCTTCCCTGGAAGTCCTCCAAGCGCAATGTGCCGTGGGTTGTTTCAGCCTCGAAGACAGGAGCTGGTTGGTTGAGGCGAGGGAAGCCTATGCTTTTTTCCTGAACAGATGTATCCATTGTCCTACCCCTTCCATACTTTGATCTATGCCGATATCCATGAAAGGCGTGACTTCCCTGCGTTGAATCTACAGGCTCGCCTTTCCAATAATTACTGCTACAGATTAGTGCTTATTTCCAGGGGCTTTCTGTGATGCTCATCACCTATGTAGGCGAAGAGCGAAATTCATCCGATGCGCTGCGCCGAAATTGCGAGGGATTTGCGAGGAGTTACTGGCGATGAAGGTTCTTGCCTACAGATTGTTTCCGTCCTGCATTGGCTTGTTGATGAGGTGAAACAGGCCCGCTGTATTTCGCGCGGAGCATCGACGAAGAAGGTTTTCTCGCGCTTGCCGGGCATCAGCTATCATGCTCGCCATGCGCGTACCCTTCCTTCAGGCCTTCTATCCTCTCTCTTCAACCTCGGTTCTGCCCCAGCCACCATCTAGTGTCCTGTCGCGGTGAGTCCGTTACTACGTATGCGGCGAGTCGGGTCTGACGTACTTCCACTGGATGGGTTCGGCGTTGGCGGAGTAGGCCTTGATGTAGCGTCGGATCTTGCGGGCCAGGTCTTTGACCGAGGTGAAGACGCCACGAGCAATCAGATCCCGCTCGATCTTTCCGAACCACAACTCAATCTGATTGAGCCACGAAGAGTAGGTCGGAGTGAAGTGAAAGTGAACCCGTTTGTGTCTTTGAAGGAACTCGTCAACCAGGCGGGTCTTGTGGGCCGAGAGGTTGTCGAGGATGATATGAATTTGCTGCCTGGCCGGGCAATGAGCAACGACTTCTTCGAGGAAAGCAACGAGGTCCTGGCTGGTGTGGCGAGCTGCGGTTTTGCCGTGCATGCGTCCAGTAGCTGTTTCCAGCGCAGCATATAACGATAGCGTTCCGTGGCGGTAGTATTCGAAGCCGTGGCGCTCGATCCGTCCTGGCGAGAGCGGCAAGACGGGATCGAGCCGGTCCAGGGCCTGAATAACGGTCTTTTCGTCGACGCAGAAGATGGCAGCGTGCTCGGGTGGGTTCAAATAAAGACCGATGATGTCGGCATCCACGCTGAGCTGTTTAAAAGCACTTCTCATCGCATCCGGTTTGCGAATTCCTACTTAGCCACTTTGTGCTGCTCCGGAGGTGAAACGAGGCCCGCCCGGAGAGGATGCGATCAAGGTCTCTCAGGATGGAATGCGTGGCGCTTTCTCCTGGTGCCCTAACTCGCTACAAACCCGCGAAATACGCCCATAAAGGCGAGAACTCGCAGGCATATATCTCGCAAGTAATTGATTCGAGACTGGTTGGATGGGGAGAAGTCATTCGAACCGCCGATTCCCGTTTTGAGAGGGTTCAACCTCGTCCGGAGAGGAAGTGAGGTGTGCTTCGCAGGATTGATTTCTTGATGCTTTCTCTCGGTGCCCTAACTCGCTGC
>JAJZHR010000180.1 GCA_021810815.1 Acidobacteriota bacterium
AAACCTCGAGCAGGCACTTGCCGAGCTGACCGCCAGCAGCGGCGTCTCGATGGATTCCATCACCCGCACCTGTGTTGGCACAGCTGGCGAGAGTGTTCCGCTCGTGAGCGATTGGCTTCGCGAATCCATCACAGCCAGAGTGAGCGGCGAGCTGATCCTCATCGGCGACGTAGAGATCGCGCTGGATGCTGCGTTCCATGGTGGAGCGGGCGTCCTGGCCATGGCCGGAACAGGTTCGAATGTCGCAGGGCGGATGGGCGATGGGCAACTAACGACTGCAGGTGGATGGGGCCCGGCGCTATCGGATCAAGGCTCGGGACACAGGATCGGACTCGAAGGCCTGCGCGCAGCATTCCTGGCAAAAGATGAAGGGCGCTCCACGCTCCTGCTCGACGCGGTGCTGGAATTCTGGCAACTTGAGTCGGTCGACATCCTCGTCGAGTATGCAAACAGTCATCCTGAACCAGACTTCTCGCGCCTCACCGAGGTGATCTTACGCTGTGCGTACAGGGGCGATGAGGTTGCGGCGGCGGTGCTGCGGAAGCAAGGAGAGGAGCTCGCGTGGCTGGTGCGACTGGTGATCCGGCGGTTGCAAGCGGCTTCTGCGGCGGCTGGCTCCAGTGAGCCATACACGCTGCCCTCCCTTGCATTTACTGGCTCCATTATGGAGAAGGTTCAGCCGGTGCGTGATGCCTTGATCGCCGCTGTGCGCAAGGAATTTCCTGCGATCCACACACTGGATGGGGTTATTGATCCGCTCGCCGGTGCCGTCTGGCGCGCACGAACCGGTGGCCACTCCTAAAGCAGGACGCTACTGTTCATCACTGGGAACTCTTCCTCTACTACTTTGAATAAAAAGCACTCTCGCTGCCACGGAGACAGCGAGAGTGTGTGTCAGTGGCTGGAGGCCTGCACAAGTTGTTCAACGCCAGGCACGATGGCGTCGAGGAGCACGGCTTCCGGAGCCTTGAGCTTTTTGAGCGCAGCGAGTTGCTTCTCTTGCACGGATGACGGCACACGCTTGTGACTTTCCAGACTGGAATGAGCATCGAGGCCGATCACTGCCGTTTGCTTAAGGTTGAGCGACATCGGGGCAAGCTCCAGCGTCAGCGAGTATCCTGCCAACAGAGGCTGGAGCACTGCGTCGTTGTCGCGCCACACGGCAAGCCACTGCCGCGCCTCCGCAAAGTCCGCAGCAGATGCATTGCCGGGCGCTATCCGCGTCGCGAGTTCGTTGAACTCGCGGGCTGGCCGGCTTTCAGCAGGGACAGCGTCTACCAGTTTATTGAGCGGGGTGTAGCTGCCGTAGGTAGCGAGGGACTCGCGCGTATACTCCTTGGGCGGCTCGACAACGCTGGCCAGCACCAACAGAGATGAGGGGTCTGCGTTGCCGATCATGCGCTGCACAATCGCATCCGGCTTCACTCGGAGCTGGGCTACCTGCCGCCGGAGGAGTTCGAGCAGAACGCTGCCAACACTGCATCCGGCCAAGCGGGCAGTGGCGCGGCAGCAAGCATGAGTTTTTTCAGGCATGGGGAAATCTATCGATGGGATGTAAAAGCCGCGTCGGAACATGGGGAGCCGAATCGCTCCAGATCCCCGGCCCATCCTATCGATGAGTCTCCAACCGGCTATTCCTTGGCGGGTTGCTCTCCAGCAGAGCCCGCCTCCGCTTCACCGGCTATCGACTATCCTCAGGGAGAAGCAACGCCTTGAGAAGACAATCACACGCAACGGCAACTGTGTCTTGGGAAAACTGTCTCACTTTTGGGGTTCACTCCAGTTCACCCCAAGGTGCCCCATGTCTCAGAAGCGAGACATGGGGCACCCGGATTTTTGGCTAGCTTGCCAGGATGACAGCTTGCGGTGTCCTGAGCGGCAGCCTGGTTGGGTGAATTCAGGCTATGTTTGGGGTGGTGGGGGTGTTCTGTCGCTTGAGGCGGAGGTGTTCGTAGCGGCCCAGCAGGGACGCGGGTCCGCGGACTCTCATGCGCACGAGGTTGCCTTCGTAGGTCTGCTGCTCGATGACGGCTCCGGCTTCGAGGGCGGCGAGGACTGCTCCCTGGGACTGCGGAATCCGGAAGGTGGAGGTGACGAGCGGGTCGGCCATGAGGGCGGCGTCGATGCGGGCGAGGAGTTGGTCAAGGCCTGTCCCCTCGCGCGCGGAGACGGCGACGACGCCGGTCTGGGACTGAAGGCGGAGCTGGTCGGCGGGGGCGAGGAGGTCGATCTTGTTGAAGACTTCCACAACCGGCTTACCTGCTGCGTCGAGCTCTCCGAGAACCTTCTCCACCTGGGCCTTCTGCTCGTCGAGCATGGGGCTGGCGGCGTCGCGGACGTGAAGCAGGACGTCGGCGCGCTCGACCTCCTCCAGCGTGGCGCGGAAGCTGGTGACGAGGGTGTGGGGCAGGTTGCGGATGAAGCCCACGGTGTCTGAGAGCAGGACCTTGCGGCGCGAGGGCAGGGTGAGGGCGCGGAGCTTGGGGTCGAGCGTGGCGAACATGCGCGAGGATTCGAGGACGCCGGCCTGGGTGAGAGCGTTGAAGAGGGTGCTTTTGCCGGCGTTGGTGTAGCCGACGAGGGCGACGGTGGGGACGGGGACGGCCTCGCGGCGGCGGCGCTGCTGGCGGCGGACGCGGCGGACGCCCTCGAGCTGCTCCTTGACCTGATCCATGCGGCGGTTGATTTTTCGGCGGTCGGTTTCGAGCTTGGTTTCGCCGGGGCCACGGGTTCCGATGCCTCCGCCGAGCTGGGACATGGCAGCGCCGCGACCCGAGAGCCGGGGCAGAAGGTATTCGAGCTGGGCGAGCTCGACCTGGAGCTGGCCCTCTCGGGTGCGGGCGTGGCGGGCAAAAATGTCGAGGATGAGCTGGGTGCGGTCGATGACGCGGCAGGGCAGCTTGTCCTCAAGATTGCGGAGCTGCGAGGGCGTGAGGTCGTGGTCGAAGAGGACGACGTCGGCGTTGGCGGAGGCGACGACGCCCTCGATCTCCTCGATTTTGCCGAGGCCGATGAGGGTGGCTGGGTCGGGCCGCTGGCGGCGCTGGACGAGGAGAGCGACGACTTCGGCGCCGGCGCTGACGGCGAGCTCCTGAAATTCAGCCTGGGCGGCTTCCTGAGTGAGGTCGGGGTGGGCTTGCCGGGCTCCAGCGGAGGTGCGGTGCTGGAGCGGAACGATGCCGGCTGCGGCTTCGTCTGCTGCTTCATGCAGGAGCTGGCCGTCGGATTGATCCAGAGCCTGCTGGCTGGATTGATCCAGATAGAGATCGCTGGCAGCCTGTTGCTCCTCACCAGCCTCCGGCTCCGATTCGCTGGCAGCCTCCTGCTCGCGGGCAAGGGCGGCGTCGCGGGCCATGCGGGCTGCGGTGGGGAGCTTGCCAGCGCCGGAGCGGCCGGTGAAGTCGACGGAGACGAGCACGGCTCGCTCTCGAATGCCGAGGCGGCGAGCATGGGCCTCCGCTTCCTCCTGCGCCCGCAAGAGGCGGAGGCGGATGTGCGGCGCTACTGGCCGCTTCTGCTCATGGGGTCCATCTTCGATGCTCAACTCTTCCTATGCCGGAGCAAGCGGTTGGAGGGCATGGAGGATCTATGAAAACTCCGCATCCGTCCGCTCTGGGAATCGAAACAGGCTGCGGGAAAAGTGGTTCCGCAACACAAGCGTACCTCAGCGGCTCAAGCAAACGCAGGAATATTGTAAGGCGAGCGGCCCACTCATCGCGATGAAGCTGCGATGAATGGGCCACCCGGCAGTGAAGCCGTTCCCTTTAGCAAAACAGCAGCCTGTAAAGCCCGCCGTATTTCAGCCTGTTGCGGCGGGACGGAAGTTCCGCCACAACAGAGCTGGACTTGCGCAGCGGTTCCCTACCTTCCTGCGACCTTTTCCGCAGCGATTTCGCTGCGAGGTGTCAAGGGAGCGGGCGCAGGGCTGGAGGCGAGGCTGGGCGCTGGACTGGGCACTGAACTGGGCGCTGGGCTGGAAGGGTGAATGGGGGCGTGGATGCGATCGCGCTCCGGCTTCCAGTCGGTTTTGGACTCTGACCGCAGCTCAATGTGAGAGCCGACGCGCCCGCTGACGACGGTTGAAATGGCATGCTTGAAGATCAACTGTTCCTGGTTGTTGTTTTCCAGAAGCACGGAATACTTGTCGAAAGAGCGGATTCTGCCCGTCAGTTTGACGCCGCTGACGAGGTAGATGGTGAGAGGGCTCTTGTCTTTGCGGACCGTATTGAGAAACGTGTCCTGGATGTTCTGCGCCGGCTTGTTATCCATAGTGTGCCGATCTCCTCAGATTGGTTCTTCGTTGGACGTGCGTGGTGCAAGAAAGCAAGCCGCGACCGAGCGGCCCGGGAACCACCGAACAAAATAAACGGTGGCAAAAGGGAGATGTTAAATGCAAAAAAAGGCGTAAAGCACTCTAAACAGGAAGCGCTTTCACCATACGTTAGATGCGCGGGAATTATCAACAGCGCGGAAAGATTTTTGAAGGGGCACTCGCTGCTGGGGGGACGGGCTGCCGGCCAGGGCGACATCGCCTGCCCCCATGCCCCAATCCCCCGGTCTCATCGGGAGCCGGACAGCGGCAGGTATCCGGGGGATATCTGGGGATATCTGGGGGGATATCTCGGGGGGCGACCGCGACTTGGCCGCCTCCCGCCGGGCCGCGTAGGATTATGTTCGTGACCACCTTGAATCCATCCTCTTCGATTGCGCCGGATCTTCAGGCGCCTGTGCCGATGCTTGATTTCCGCAGACAATATGATGCGATTCGCACGGAAGTGCTTGACGCGATCGAAGAGGTCTGCCAGGGACAGAGGTTCGTGCTGGGCCGGGAGGTCGGCGAGTTCGAGGCTGCGGCGGCGAGCTTCTGCGGGGCGAGGCACGGGATCGGGTGCGCGTCGGGGACGGACGCTCTGTGGCTGGCGATGGCGGCAGCAGGGATAGGGCCGGGGGACGCGGTGATTACGACGCCGTTCAGCTTTTTCGCGACGGTGAGCTCGATTCTGCGCTGCGGAGCGGAGCCGATGCTGGCGGACATCGACCCGGAGACGTTCAACCTGGACCCGGAGGCGGTGGAGAGGATTCTGCGGTCGGCGGATGGGAAGCGCGTGAAAGCGGTGATGCCGGTGCATCTCTACGGCCAGTGCGCGGACTGGGACGCGTTTCGTGAGCTGAAGGAAAAATACGGAGTTCTGCTGATCGAGGACGCGGCGCAGGCGTTCGGTGCGAGCTGGAAGGGGCAGCAGGCGGGATCGCTGGGAGACCTGGCGGCGTTCAGCTTCTACCCGACGAAGAACCTGAGCGCGTATGGGGACGCGGGACTGGTGACGACCAGCGACGAGGGTCTGGCGGAGCGATGCCGGATGCTGCGGGCGCACGGGATGCGCCGCCGCTACTTCCACGACGAGGTGGGATGGAACAGCAGGCTGGACACGATTCAGGCGGCGGTGCTGCTGGTGAAGATGCGGCACATCGCGGCGTGGAACGAGGCGCGGCGCGAGGTGGCGGAGCGGTATGACGCGATGCTCCGGAGGGCAGGGCTGGCGGCAGTGTCCACGGCAAAAGGGGTCGTGCTGCCGGTGACGCGGCCGGAAGCGGGACACGTGTTCCACCAGTATGTGATTCGCGCGGATAAGAGGGATGCGCTGAGGGAGTTTCTGGGGGAGCGGAAGATCGGGAGCGAGGTCTACTACCCGCTGCCGCTGCACCTGCAGGCCAGCCTGGCTTCGCTGGGCTATGCCGCGGGCGACTTTCCGGTGAGCGAGACGGCGGCGGGCGAGGTGCTCGCGCTGCCGATATTCCCGGAGTTGCGCGAT
>JAJZHR010000181.1 GCA_021810815.1 Acidobacteriota bacterium
GAGAGCTGCTATGACGGCGGCCTCAGGGAAGGGACGAATCACGTTCAGGTGAATCGAGCCGACCTTGACGCCGCGGGTCTGGCGCAGATAATCGACCGCGGCCTCGATGTTCTCAGCGGCGGAACCGAGCGAGACAAAGACGGTATCGGCATCCTCTGTTTTGTACTTGCTGATGAGACCGTAGTTGCGGCCAGTGAGCTCGGCGAACTTCTCGTAGGCTTCCTCAAGGAACTGCAGGATCGGCTCGGCAAAGTTGTTGCGCCGCGCGATGACGCCCTGCATGTAGTGTTCCTGGTTCTGCACCGGGCCCAGCAGCATGGGGTTGGTCAGGTCGATCATCTTCGGCACGCGGCGGCGGGTAGGCCCAAAGAGCACGCGCTGCGCTTCCGTCGGACAGTCAATGACGTCGTCCGGCGCGCCGAGGTACTCGCGGATCAGTTCGGACTCGTGCTTGTAGAAGGTGCGTTCCAGGTGGCTGGTCAGGAAGCCGTCCATGATGTTCATGCCCGGCGTGAGGCTCAATTCGGTAACTCGGCGAAGAATGAGCGACTGGTCGGCGGCCTGCTGCGCGTCCTTGCCGAAGACCATAATCCAGCCGGTATCGAGCGCGCCATAGATGTCGTCGTGGCCGCAGTGGACATTGAGGGCATGCTTGGTCAGCGCGCGGGCACCAACCTCGAGAATCATCGTGGAGCCTTTGCCCGGCGCGTGATAATCCTGCTCCACACCGTAGACCACACCCTGTCCGGAGGTGAAGTTGACCACGCGCTTGCCGCAGACGGAGTGCGCGATGGCGCCGCCCTGGGCAGCGTGTTCGCCTTCCGTCTCAATGGCGATCGTGTTGCCGCCAAACACGTTGAGATGCCCTTCCGCATAGGCCTGCTGGAAAAGCTCGCCGCCTTCAGTCGAGGGAGTAATCGGATAGAACACGCCGGCGTCGGCGATGCGCGTCTCGGTATGGTATGAGACCAGCTGATTTCCGTTGGCGGTAACCCGGATGCCTGGGTAGCGAGCTTTCGTGGTCATGATTCCCTCTCTCTGCCTTGCCTTCTATTGCCTGTCCCGTACTTCGCGCAACGCATAGGCGGACGCCCTGCGTCCTGCTGAACCGCGGCGAACAGTCTTCCGCGCGCGATACACCGCCGGGCTTCACGGCCCATTGCGTGGCGCATCGAATCGTTCCAGCACTCTTGCTGTCAGCGCATCCGGATGGGAAGCGCGACTCATTCAGGTCTTCCGGTTCGCTGCGACCGGCGTGCTCAAACTTTTACCCCTGCAAGTCTAATGGCCGAACCTCGGAACGGGAAACTCCAGGGGAAGAAACGCCGCGAATCGACCTAGCATCCAGTATGCTCTTCACATAAGAGACGATGTCTCATCTGGCGGGATTCGCTGGACCCGCGGGAGAGTCTATAGCGAGCACAGCTGGCTGGACCCCCTGGGCGCTCATCGCCGACTCGCAGCCTATACTTGGACCGTCACACCATCTTCATCTTTGGAAGCGGCTGGATGCAGGTCTCAGATAAGGATGCACAGTTCGCCAGGTATCCCAGTCTCAGGGGACGGGCAGTTCTGGTCACTGGAGGAGCGACCGGCATCGGCGCGGCGCTGGTGGAGCACTTTGCGCGGCAGGACGCGCGAGTTGCGTTCTTCGACGTGCAGGATCAGCCGGCGCAAAGGCTTGCTGCATCTCTGGGTGCAGAAGGCTGTCCGGTCCCGCTGTTCCTGCACTGCGACCTGTCCGATCTTGAAGCGCTCAAAACATCTGTGCAAGAAGCCATGACGGCCCTTGGCACGGTCGATGTCCTCGTAAACAACGCTGCGAACGATCAGAGGCACACGATTGAGCAGGTGACGCCGGAGTACTGGGACCATTCAATGGCAATCAATCTGCGCCCGCAGTTCTTTATGGCACAGGCCGTGCTGCCGGCGATGCGGGCGGCGGGTCGAGGCTCCATCATCAATATGAGCTCCATCTCCTGGCTGATTCCTTCCACAGGCGTGCCGCTCTACGCGACGGCCAAGGCCGCGATTGTGGGCATGACGCGGACACTGGCCCATGAGCTGGGCCCGCTGGGGATACGAGTGAATGCGGTTCTGCCTGGCGCCATCGCCACCGAACGCCAGCGGCAGCTCTGGTACACACCGGAATATAAGGCCGAGATTCTGGCCAGCCAGGCTCTCAAGTTCGACATACTGCCCGAGGACGTCGCTCGCCTGGTGTTGTTCCTGGCCGCAGATGATTCGCGCGCGATCACCAACCAGAGCTACATCGTCGACGGAGGCTGGATTTAGTTCGCCTGCGCAGCACCAAGGTCATGGCGCTTTTCTAACTTCCATACCGTAAGATGCTTGCGGGAGCTAGAAGCCATGTTTTCTCGTTTGTTCATCCGTCATCACATTGCATACCTGGCGGCGATTCTGGCCGCAACGATGGTTCTCGTCTCACAATCGGGAGCGCAAAGCCCGTCAGAGATTGCAAAGATTGAAGCCAATCTTGCACCGGAGTCACGCGCTGTTCTGGACCGCCTGACCTCGCTGAACGAACTGCCCGACGGCGCCTGGAAGATGCACTCCGGCGACCTTCCACATGGCGAAGCTCTTCAAGTGGCGGAAAGCGATTGGCAGACCGTTGCGCACGGACATGCGCCGAAGGAAAGCCTGTGGTTTCGTCAGACCTTTCAAGTGCCCGCAAGCCTGCACGGGTATGACCTGACGGGCGCGCGTATCTGGTTCCAGTTTCACGCGTGGGCCAATGGACCTATGCCGATGATCCTCTACTTCAATGGCCGCCGCGTCGCCATGGGTGATGATCTGGAGCCGATTGTGCTGTTTGACAGTGCCCGGCCGGGAGAAAGTGTCACCGTCGCGGTGAAGCTGCTGCACACCGTGGACGTGAAGACGTTCCAGGGAGCGACGCTGAAGATTGACTTCCCCCCGAATCGGCCCAGCCCCGAGGACCTGCGAAGAGAGTTTCTCTCCGCCGCCGAGCTCGTGCCTTCGCTCGCACCCGGTGACACCGGCAAGATGGACATCCTGAATGCGGCGATTCGTTCAGTGAATGGAACAGCTCTGGACGGGGCCGGAGCGGGCCAGCCACAGGCGCTGGCTCAGGCACAGACTGCCTTTGACGCCAGTTTGAATGACGCGGAGCAAAAGCTGGCCGCTCTGAAGCCGCTGATGGCGCAGGCGACCTACCACCTGACCGGCAACTCGCACATTGATGCGGCATGGCTGTGGCCCTGGACAGAAACAGTGGATGCGGTCAAGCGCACGTTTGGCACTGCTCTCCAGCTCATGGACGAGTATCCACAGTACACCTACACGCAGTCTGCCGCGGCATATAACGACTGGCTGGCGCAGAAGTATCCCGACATGAACGCCGAGATTGCTCAGCGCATCAAGGAAGGCCGCTGGGAGATTGTGGGGGGCATGTGGGTCGAGCCTGACCTGAACCTGCCCGACGGAGAGTCGCTAGTGCGCCAGTTGCTTGTGGGCAAGCGCTGGTACAAGCAGGCCTACGGCGTGGACGTGCGCATCGGCTGGAATCCCGATTCTTTTGGCTACACCTGGCAACTGCCGCAGATCTACAAAAAGAGCGGCATCGACTACTTCGTGACGCAGAAGATGACCTGGAACGATACGAATCAGCTTCCGTTCAAATTGTTCTGGTGGGAATCTCCGGACGGCTCCAAGGTGCTGGCGTATTTTCCGCATGACTATGCCAACAACAATCTGAACCCGGTGCGGCTGGCAGGCGACCTTGCGCAGGCGCGCGAGCGCGCCACCGGCATGACCGACATGATGGACCTCTACGGCACCGGCGACCATGGCGGCGGCCCCACGCGCACGGTTCTGGACGAAGGAATGCACTGGGCAGAGCCGGGGCATGTAACGCCGAAGTTCGAGTTCGGCTTGGCCCAGACCTACTTTTCGAGAGTTGAAAGGGAGATTGCTCCTGGAAGTCCTGTTTGGAATTACCAGTCGATTGCAAAGGGGTACACGGCACCGGCCGCCGCGCCGGGCATGGTGTCGATCCCGACATGGAAGAGTGAGCTTTACTTTGAGTACCACCGCGGCGTGATGACCACGCAGGCCAACCACAAGCGCAACATGCGCAAAAGTTCCGAAGAAACGCTGAATGCGGAGAAGTGGGCGTCGCTCGCATGGCTCTATGGCAATGCGTATCCCGGCAGCGAACTGACCGAGGACTGGAAGAAGGTGCTGTTCAACCAGTTCCACGATCTCGCGGCCGGCTCCGGCATCGGGGTCATTTACAAGGATGCGCAGAAGGACTACGACGTGGTTCGCTGGTCCACGAATGAAATCTCGTCCGGAGCGCTACAGATTATCGCAGCTCACGTCGATACCGCGCCTGCTGCCAAGGTCACCGGCAGCCAGCCCATCGTGGTCTTCAACCCACTCGGTTGGACGCGCTCCGGAGATGTCCTCGTCAAGGCACAGGTGCCCGATGTGGCAGAGGACGGGCTGCATGTCAGCGATATGGCGCACAACCAGAACCTCGACGTCCAGGTGCTTTCGATGAACAAGGAGACCGGCGTTGCGGAGCTGAAGATTCATGTGGATGATGTTCCGGCGATGGGCTACAAGGTCCTCTCGCTCATTCAAGGATCCGACCTGCATGCCAAGCGGCCAGCCACTGCATACGCGCGCGAAGACTCGGAGTCTGTGACCCTGGAGAGCGCCACATTGCGCCTAGTGGTGGATAAGCACACCGGCTGCATCACCAGCCTGTACAACAAACATTCGCAGTTCGATGCGTTCAAGGCCGGAGCCTGCGGAAACCAGCTTCAATTCTTTAAGGACACGCCAAAAGAATATGATGCGTGGAATATCGACCCAGGCACGCTGGATGTTCCGCCCATGACACTCGATCACCCGGACACGGTGACGATCGTCAAGGCATCCGACGGCATGCCGGCCATCCGGATTGCCTCGCACTGGCAGCAATCCAAGTTTGTGCAGACACTGAGTCTGCCGCTCGGCGCCGGAATGGTCGACGTTGCCAATGACATCGATTGGCACGAGACACACGTTCTGCTCAAGGTCGCCTTTCCGGTCACTGTGGCAGGCCCCTTTGCCACATTTGAGATTCCATATGGAACCATTGAGCGGCCAACGACACGCAACAATAGCTGGGAGAAGGCGCAGTTTGAGGTTCCGGCGCAGCGCTGGGCCGATCTGGGCGACAGCCTGCACGGCTTCAGCGTGATCAATGAGTCAAAGTTTGGCTATGACGCCGTGGGCCACCTGCTGCGGCTCACCCTGCTGCGCTCGCCTACATGGCCCGACCCGGATGCGGATCGCGGTCAGCATCAATTTCACTACGCGCTGTATCCGCATTCGGGCACGTGGAAGTCCGCGCTCACGGTCCGCAAAGGCTGGGAGTACAACTACCCGCTCACCGGGTTGGTGACCACCTCGCACCCCGGAACATTGCCCGCCAGTCGTTCCTTTGCCGCCGTTGCGCCGGAGAACCTGGTCCTCACGGCAATGAAGAAGGCAGAGGATGCCGACGCGCTTATCCTCCGGGCGTATGAGTGGGCAGGCAAGGATAGCGTCGCGGAATTTCACGTGCCCGCGGACGCGACATCGGCGACTGAGACCAATCTGATGGAGACGCCGCAAGGCAGCGCGCTGAGCCTGACGCCGGAAAAGGACGGCAGCGTCGTCCGCGTCGCTGTTCACCCTTACGAAATCATCACGTTGCGCGTCGACTATCCCGCAGCGATGCATCAACCGTAGGGAATTCCAGGCCCGGATGCAGCCTTGGTTCTCAAGGCTGCATCG
>JAJZHR010000182.1 GCA_021810815.1 Acidobacteriota bacterium
CGGCACTTCCCGCTCCTGAAGCTGGCGTTCGCCGAGAATGCCATAGAGCGTCTGGATCTGGTCCGGAGCACCGGCGACGGCGCGCAGCAGCCACTGCTTCCACGCGACGGCCTCTCCCTGGTATCCGGCGTCCATGAGGACGAGCAGCATGAAGGAGGTGTCGCGGAGCCAGCAGAAGCGGTAGTCCCAGTTGCGCGGGCCGCCGAGCTGCTCGGGAAGGGAAGTGGTCGCTGCGGCGACAACGCCGCCTGTGGGTCTATAGGTGAGCGCCTTCAGCGTGATGAGGGAGCGTTCGACCGCCTCGGCGCGATCTCCGCGATAGCTGCTGCGGAGGGCCCATCGGGCCCAGAAAGCCTCTGTTTGCACCAGGGCGTCCGCGGGGTTGATGCGCCGCGGGGACTTCTCGTAGGAGGCTCCATAGGAGAGGACGAAGGTGACCTCTTCGCCTGCGGAGACGTTGAATTCGCTGACGGTGGTCATGTTCTCGCCGCGAAGCGGAGCTGTGGTGCGCAGCAGAACCATGTCAGGGCCAGCGATGGCCTTGAGGCCATCTTTTGTGGCGGTTACCCAGGGAGTAATGCTGCCATAGTCGAAGCGCAGAGCGAGATCCATGCGCATGGGCACAGAGCCGGTGATGCCTTTGACGATGCGGACGATGCGCGAATGCTTCTCTCGAATGGGCATGAAGTCGATGACCTGGACCCTGCCTCCGCCTTGCGCTGGCTTGTCCTCAGTTGCAGGGATCGGTGCGACGTCGAAGGTGGTTTCGAGGACGAGAGTGTGGGGACGATACTGGCGGCTGGAAATGAATTCGTCAGCGGGACAGAGACTCCAGCAGCCGTTGTCGGAGGTTCCCAGCAGAGCTGCGAAGCAGGCGCCGGAGGAGAAGGATGGCCAGCAGAGCCAGTCGATGGAGCCGGTGAGCGAGACCAGTGCGGCGGTTTCGCAGTCGCCGATGAGAGCGTAGTCCTCAATGCGCTGGAAATTTGGCGGTGGGGCCGCTTGTTCAGCCTTTTTCGACTCAGTGGCCGATTCTGGCCCTGCCTTTGGGTCTTCCTTCTGTGTCGCGCCTGGATTGGTGTTGGCGCCCGTCTGCTGCTCTGCTTGCATGATGCTCCTTGCTCATCCGTTGGTGCTGCTTTGGCGCTGCTTTGAGTGCTGCTTTGAGCGCTGCGATTGCCGGTGGAAAACGCGATTGGCAGAAATAGCATCTCTGCTAGGGTGCTGCCCAACAGAATACTGACTCTCCCCAGCCCCAGCTCGTTTCCGATCTACTTGTTTTCGCGCGTATCAGAAGCAGATCGGCGGCCCCCAGATGCGCGGAATCAAGCGGTCAAACTGCCTCTCAGCGACGAGAGCCGCGCAGGACTGCGGTATTTACGGATGGGTGAAGGCTCATCCCGTTCAAAGCGGGGACTTAATCAGAGATTCCCTGAAGACCCATATATTGAGTTGGATGCGGCTTGCCCATTCATCGTCAACTGAGCAGCATCCGGGCCGGAGCGGCGTCTATTACTTGCCAGGGACTCGAGCAACGCAAACGTACCAGAGACCAGAGCAATGCAAACGAGGTGCTAATGAAGCCAGCCGAGGGAAGACAGCGCGTTGTGATCGAGGATGTGCGTCCGCAAGTGGACAGCGGGCGCTTTCCTGCGAAGCGCGTCGTGGGAGAGAGGTTTGTTGTGACGGCGGCCGTGTTTGGCGATGGCCACGATGTGGTGGCGGCGCGGCTGGTCTATCGCAAGCAGGGAGAGCGGGCTTGGCGTTCGGAGCCGATGCTGCCGCTGGGCAACGACATCTGGTCGGGGTCATTTGTCGTCGAGTCCGAGGGGAGTTATCAGTATTCGGTTGAGGGATGGGTGGACGATTTCGCCACCTGGCTGCGGGACTTCAAGAAGCGCTCTGACGCGGGGCAGGATCTGAGCCTGGCGTGGCAGAGCGGCGCTCTGCTGGTGGAGAAGGCGTCGCGCCGCGCGAAGAAGGGCGATGCCAAGAGGTTGCGCGAAGCGATGGTGGAGTTTCGAGCGCGCGGTGAGAGTCGCGAGCCATCTGGCGAGGCTTCGCAGGGCGTGCCAGCCGCAGATGTGATCGCGTTGATGGAGCGTTGCCCCGACCTGCGCTTCGGTTCGCGGTACAAGCCGGACCTGGAGCTGGAAGTGGATCGCGAGAGGGCGGGATTCTCCGCCTGGTATGAGCTATTTCCGAGGTCAACATCGCCGGTGGAAGGGCGGCATGGGACGTTCAAGGATGCTGAGGCGTGGCTGCCGTATATCGCAGGGATGGGCTTCGATGTGCTGTACCTGCCGCCGATCCACCCCATCGGGACATCGTTCCGCAAGGGGCCGAATAATGCGGTGGAGGCAGCGCCGGGCGATCCTGGCAGCCCGTGGGCGATTGGGTCGGCGGAGGGCGGACACACGGCGATCCATCCCGAGCTGGGGACGCTGAAGGACTTCCATCATCTGGTGGCGAAGGCGAAAGAAGCAGGGATGGAGATTGCGCTGGACATTGCCTTCCAGTGCTCTCCGGATCATCCCTGGGTGAGCGAGCATCCGGCATGGTTTCGGCATCGCCCGGACGGCAGCATTCAGTATGCGGAGAACCCGCCGAAGAAGTACCAGGACATCTATCCGCTGGACTTTGAGAGCGAGGAGTGGCGCTCGCTGTGGGACGAGTTGAGGGACGTATTCCTCTACTGGGCTCAGCAGGGCGTGAGCATCTTCCGCGTGGACAACCCGCACACCAAGGCGTTCGCTTTCTGGGAGTGGGTGATTCCAGAGGTGAAGAAACACGCTCCGGATGCTGTATTCCTGGCCGAGGCGTTCACGCGGCCGCATGTGATGTATGGGCTGGCGAAGAGGGGCTTCAGCCAGAGCTATACCTACTTCACGTGGAGGACGGGGAAAGAGGAGCTGATGGAATACTTCACCGAGCTTTCGCAGACGGAGGTGAAGGAGTTCTTCCGTCCGAATGTGTGGCCGAATACGCCGGATATTCTGCACGAGTCGCTGCAGAACGGCGGGCGAGCGTCGTTCATGTTCCGCGTGATCCTGGCTGCGACGCTGAGCCCGAACTACGGCATCTATGGGCCGGCGTACGAGCTTGGCGAACAGGTTCCCATCCGCGAGGGAAGCGAGGAATATCTCCACTCCGAGAAGTATCAGTTGCGGAGCTGGGACAGGGAGGCTCCGCATTCCATCGCTCCGCTGATCGCGCGGTTGAATCAGATCCGTAGGAGCAACGCGGCGTTGCGCAACCTGACGAGCTTGCGGTTTCATGGGACGGACAACGAGTTTCTGATCTGCTACAGCAAAAGGTCCGACGACGGAAAGAATGTTTTGCTGATGGTGGTGAATCTGGACCCGTTGCGCACGCAGTCTGGATGGACGCAGTTGGATCTGAAGGAGCTTGGGGTGGCCGAGCAGGGATCGTTTACGGTGCGCGACCTTCTGCATGAGGCAGAGTATGTATGGTCGGGGGCGAGGAACTATATTGAGCTTGCGCCCGGCAGCAAGCCAGCCCATATATTTGAGCTGGTTTCATGGAACGCGGAAGAGGCGGAGCAGCCGGGTTCCGACCAACAGCGCAGCAAGTACGACGATTGAGTCCTATGACAGAGAGCCACGTGAAGAAACCCGGAAGCGCAGGCGACCCCTTGTGGTACAAGGACGCGATCCTCTATGAGTTGCACGTGCGCGCCTTTGCGGACAGCAACAACGATGGCATTGGCGACTTTCCCGGGTTGATGGGGAAGCTGGACTATCTGCAGGACCTGGGAGTGACGTGCCTGTGGCTGCTGCCGTTCTTTCCATCGCCGCTGAGGGACGATGGCTACGACATTGCGGACTACCTGAGCGTCCACCCGGACTACGGGACTCTGGCGGACTTCCGCGCCTTTCTCGACGCAGCGCATGCTCGCGGCCTGCAGGTGATGATCGAGCTGGTGGTGAACCACACGTCGGACCAGCATCCATGGTTCAAGGCGGCGCGGGCCGCGGCTCCGGGATCGCCGGAGCGCGAGTTTTATGTGTGGAACGACAACGACCAGAAGTACAAAGACGCTCGCATTATTTTCACGGATACGGAGAAGTCCAACTGGACCTATGACCCGGTGGCGAAGGCTTACTTCTGGCACAGGTTCTTCTCGCACCAGCCGGACTTGAACTACGACAATCCGCAGGTGCTGGAGGAGGTGCTGCAGGTGATGCGCTTCTGGCTGGACATGGGAGTGGATGGGCTTCGCATGGACGCTATCCCGTACCTGGTGGAGCGCGATGGCACCAACTGCGAGAACCTGCCGGAGACGCACGCGATCATGAAGAAGGTGCGCGCTGCGATCGACGCGGATTACTCCGACCGGCTGATCCTGGCGGAGGCGAATCAGTGGCCGAGCGATGTGCGGCCTTATTTCGGCGACGGCGACGAGTGCCACATGGCATTCCATTTTCCTCTGATGCCGCGCATCTACATGGCGCTGCGGCAGGAGGACCGGCTGCCGGTGACGGAGATCATGGCGCAGACGCCGGAAATTCCGGAGAGCTGCCAGTGGGGCCTGTTCCTGCGCAACCATGATGAGCTGACGCTGGAGATGGTGACGGAGGAAGAGCGCGACTACATGTACCTGGCGTACAGCGCAGATCCGCGGATGAGGATCAACATCGGCATCCGGCGCAGGCTGGCTCCTCTGCTGGACAACAACCGCAGGCGGATCGAGCTGCTGAACAGCCTTCTGCTGTCGTTTCCGGGGACGCCGATTCTGTATTACGGCGACGAGATCGGGATGGGCGACAACATTTATCTGGGCGACCGGAATGGTGTGCGCACGCCGATGCAGTGGAGTGCGGACCGGAATGCGGGGTTCTCGCGCGCTGTTCCGGCGAAGCTGTACAGCCCGGTGATCATGGACCCGATCTACGGCTACCAGGGGCTGAACGTGGAGGCGCAACTGAGCGACCCGTCGTCTCTGCTGCACTGGATGCGCAACATGATTGCTCTGCGCAAACTGTTCCAGGTGTTCGGCAGGGGTACGCTGGAGTTTCTGAGCGCGACGAACAGGAAAGTGCTCGCGTATGTGCGCCGCCTGGACGGTCAGAGCGTGCTCTGCGTGGCCAACCTCTCCCGCTTTGCGCAGCCGGTGACGCTGGATCTGAAGGAATTTGCGGGGATGGTTCCAGTGGAGATGCTGGGCTATGTGTCGTTTCCTGCGATCGACGAGACGGCGTATGCGATTACGCTGTCTCCGTATGCGTTCCTGTGGCTGGAACTTCAGCCTGCAGCAGCTGCGGTCAGGAGCTATTCGAAAGAGGGTGAAGGTCTGCTGGAGGCTGAGGCGGTGGCGGTGCAGAGTGCGCCCGAGGAAGCGCGGCTCGCTCTGGCGGAGAACGGTCTGGAGGGAGTGCTTTCCGGAGCGGGCCTGCAGATGCTGCAGGATCTGCTGCCGGGATTTCTGCTGCGGCAGAGGTGGTTTGGCAGCAAGTCCAGGAGAGTGATTTCGGCGAAGGTGGTGGATCATGCGGTGATGGCGTCGCCGGACGCCGCCCTGGTGATGGTGGAAGTAGGATACGCCGAAGGTGCGCCCGATCTGTATTCCGTGCCTCTGGCTGCGTCGTTTGGAGAGGCTGCGCAGAAGCTGCGCGAGGAGTCTCCTTACGGTGTGGTGGCAGAGGTGGTTTCGCCGCTCGGAGAGGGCATCGTGCATGATGCCCTGGATCGCGAAGACGTTTGCATGGAGCTGCTGTCCCTGATCGCTGACGCAGGTGAGCTGGAAGGC
>JAJZHR010000183.1 GCA_021810815.1 Acidobacteriota bacterium
CGCGTGGCACAGCTTGGAGAATCGCAGATCTGCCGCTGCGCCAGCTCATGCAGCAGCAGCTTGCGTTCTTCTCCGCGCGGATGTGTTGCCAGCACTTCGCGCCGCAGCGCGCCAAGCTCCGCCAGCCACGGTCCCAGATCCTGCGGAAGCTGTTCGTCAATCTCCCGACGCAGCCGCTGTGCCAGCGCGGGGCTCTCTCCCGCGGTCGAAATGGCAACCTGCAGGTCTCCGCGCCGCACTACCGATCCGAAATAGAAATCGCAATTCGGAATGTCGTCAACGCTGTTGCAGGGGACGTTTCTCTCGATCGCGGCCTGATAGACTGCCGCATTCACGTCAGGCTTGTCCGTCGCTGCGATGACGAGGAACATGCCGTTTAAATCGTCCGGCAGGAACTCGCGCTGCACCCACTCCAGCGTGCCTTCGCCGGCCAGCGCCTGCACCTCTTGCCGCGCCTCCGGGGCGATCACGCGCAGGTGCAGCCCTGTTTTGAGCAGGCTGCCGATCTTTTCGAGCGCAACGTTCCCCGCGCCCACCAGCAGGGCAGGGCGGCCTTCGAGTCTCAGGAAAATCGGCAGCAATTGCACAGTTCTCTCCTCATTCCGCCACAGCGAGCGGCACTCGGCCAGCGGGCGGCAAATCGCGTTCCGCAGCTGGCTGTTCTTCTCCAGCTAGACATGCACGCAGCTCGTCATTGGAGTGCCGCTGGAACCACGCGCGAAGATTCTCATCCGATGCACGGCTGGCCAGGTACTGACGCAGCAGCCGCTCAATCGACTCAGGCACCTGCGGCGCAGGGCAGCGATAGCCAACAGGGCGCGAGACTGCGGCGTGCTTACCCACCGCGCCGCCGAGGCAGAAGTAGTAGGCATCGATCATCTTGCCTTCGTGTTTGATCTTCTTGCCTTCCATGCCGATATCGGCAATCCAGTGCTGGCCGCAGCCATTCGAGCAGCCCGTCACGTGCAGGCGCAGCAGCTCATCAAACTCGGGCAGCCGCTCCTCCATCTCTTCCACCAGCCAGCGCGTAAAGCCCTTGGTCTCCGTAATTGCCAGCTTGCAGAACTCCGTGCCGGTGCAGGCCACGGCTCCGCGCCAAAACACTGAGCCTTCCACATGGAGTCCGATCTTTCCCAGCTCGCGAACCAGCTCCGGCGCCTTGTCCGTCGGGATGTCGATGAAGATCAGGTTCTGCGACGCAGTCGCACGCAACTGCCCGCTTCCGTAGCGCTCAGCGAGTTCTGCGGCCGCAGCAAGCTGATCGCCCGTCATCCGCCCGCGCAGCACCGATGCGCCCACGTAGCTGAGTCCGGCCTGCTTCTGCGGGTGGATCCCCGCGTGGTCGCGTAGCGTCTCATCCGGAAGGCGCTCCGGCACACCCGGCAGCAGCGTGA
This sequence comes from Acidobacteriota bacterium, assembly GCA_021810815.1. Lineage (GTDB taxonomy): Bacteria > Acidobacteriota > Terriglobia > Terriglobales > Acidobacteriaceae > JAJZHR01. The sequence goes on from JAJZHR010000183.1 coordinate 1,395, forward strand.
AGTCCAGGCGCGCCTGCAGCTCCGCGCGGAAGCTGTCTGGTGTCCACCCCTCCTTCAGGAAGAGGTACTTCATGCGCGCCCGGTCGCGGCTCTCGCGCAGCCCCTGCTGATCCCGGAAGATCTCGGCTACGGTGCGAACAACGCGCACAGCCTGTTCCGGCAGGATGAAGACATCAATCGGAATCGCCAGATGCGGCTCCTTGGACAGCCCGCCTCCCACGCGCAGCGCAAATCCCACCTGATCGTTGTGCAGCACAGGCGTTAACGCCACGTCATTAATCTCTGGATAGTTGCACCATGTGGGGCAGCCGGATATGGAGATCTTGAACTTGCGCGGCAGATTCACAAACTCCGGATTCGCCGTCAGCAGTTGCGCGACCTCCACAGCGAGCGGCGAGGCGTCAATGATCTCATCGGCAGCAATCCCGCACAGCGGGCAGCCGGTCACGTTGCGCACCACATCGCCGCAGGCACCCTTCGGCGAAAGCCCGATCGCACTCAGCGCATCCACCACTTCCGGCAGCGACTCAATCGTCAGCCAGTGCAGTTGGATATTCTGCCGCACCGTGATGTCGGCGAGATTGCGCGCGTGTTTGCGCGTCAGGTCTGCAATTACGCGGAGCTGCTTCGAGGTGATGATTCCATTCGGGATCCCGACGCGCATCATGAAGTAATCGGTCGTTACCCCTTCGCCGCCTTTGCCCCCGGTGGCGCCCACGCCGTCCCCTTGCGTGTAGACGCCCCACCATTTGAAGTAAAGCGATGCCCACTCCGGCACCACGCTCGCGCGGCCTGCACGGGCAAACGCCCGCACCTCGTCGAATGCTTCCCAGGGATTCTTGGCAAGCTTCAGCCGCTCGGTGCGCTGGGTTTTCGTTTCCTTCAGAACGACAGATTCGCTCATAACTCCTCTTTACTCGGAAAGGTCCAAGGACCGTATAAGTTTGTGGGGAAAATAGAAAACCCGCGGCAGATTAGGCTGCAACGCGGGCATTCAGAAACCTTGAAGTTGGGTACAAACTTGCAGACTCAGGTCACCTGTGCGCGCGTGGCGGCATACAAAGGCGACAACAGGTCGAAATCTGCATGGTCAAATTTTCTCAGGAGGAATGGTAAATTGCAACACAAATCTTGAACCTCCAATATTGCGCGCTGGCGAATCGCATTCTGCGGCGCTGCATTCAAGTCTTTGCAAATCAGCGGCAACCAGCTCGGATCGCCCATCGATTCTTCAGCGACGCATCACTTGCTTGGGTTGCAAAACAGGAGAAATCAACGCGCGGAGAGCAAGCTTGCATTGCCTCTCCGCGCGTATTTGCGTCACATGCCGTTCTGCGCGTTCGGTGCGGGATGCACCACGCGATAGCTCGCGCCGCCATGCGACCACACCAGCAGCAGAATGTCCTTGCTGGCCGGCAGCGCATGAACCTGGCTGACAAAGTTGTCCGCACTCTCCACCGGTTTACGGTCTACTTCCAGAATCACATCGCCCGGCGCCAGGCCCGCATCGTCCGCCGGGCTTGCAGGACGCACAGTCTCAATCGCCGCGCCATGCACATGCTCGGGAATGTTCAGTTGCTGACGAATATCTGAAGTCAGATCTGCGACGGCAAGGCCGAGGCGCGCGTGCTGGCCATCGGTCCCGGCGTTGCTCTCTGCCAGTTCAGTTTTCGCATGGAACTCGCCCACCTGCACCTTCACCGTTTCAGGCTTGCCGTCGCGCAGGATGCCCAACGCAATCGTGTTTCCTGGTGTAATCTGCGTGACGGCCACCTGCAGGGCGCTGCCGTTCACCATCTTTTTCCCATTCAGCTCGCGCAACACGTCACCTGTCTTCAGCCCTGCGTGGCTCGCGGGCGAGTCCGGAGCCACCTGACTGACAATCGCGCCGCTCGCATCCGGCAGGTTGAAGAAGCTGGCATTTTCCGGCGTCACGTCGTTCATGCTGATGCCCAGATACCCGTGGTGCACCGAGCCGGTCTTGATGATCTGCTCAGCTGAGATGCGCGCAATCTCTGAAGGTATTGCAAAGCCCGCGCCGGCGAACGATCCGCTGTTGGTGATGATGAATGTGTTGATACCGATCACCTCTCCATGCGCATCCACCAGCGGGCCACCGGAGTTGCCGGGATTGATCGCCGCGTCGGTCTGAATGAAGTCGCCTGGTTTGCGTGGGTCATCGGTATAGGGATTCGGCCGGTTCAAGGCGCTGATAATGCCGCGCGTGACCGAAAATTGGAAGTAGCCGAATGGACTGCCAAAGGCCAGCACCGTCTGTCCCGGATGCAACTGGTTGGAGTCGCCCCACGGAATGCTAGGCAGATCCTTCGCATCAATCTTGATCACCGCCAGATCATTCAGCTTGTCCACGCCCACCAGCTGCGCCGCAAAAACGCGCCGGTCGTGCATGGTCACACGAATCTGCGTCGCGTCATTCACGACATGATCGTTGGTCACAATGTAGCCGTCCGGCGAGATGATGATGCCGCTGCCCACGCCGTGTTCCACCTGCGGCTGCTGCGGCATGCCCTGACCCTGAAACGGCGAGCCGAAGCCGAAGAACTGTTGCAGCCCCGGCGGAATCTGTCCCTGCGCCGGCATGCCATCTTCACCCGGATCATTGGGATTCACCTTCGCCGTCACTGACACGCTGACAACTGCAGGCGTGACGCGCGAAGCGACTGCTTCCACCGCGTCATCCAGCGCAACAAGCGACGAGACGCGGCTCTCATCCAACGGAGCCGCCGCGCTGCTCGCGGCCTCTGCCGTGCGATGGCCGAAGAGGAAAGCCGTGCCCAGCAGAGCAGCGGCCGCCGTTCCGGCAGGGATGGCTAACCGTTTCGTTCTTGCGATTAAAGAATTAGTTGATGCAGACATGTTGACCCCTCCATTGGGCGAACTTGGCTTCGGTTAAAGTTGCAGAGTCAGCCAGCCGTCGTGCGCGATGAGCGGCGCGCCCGGCGCTGAGGATTTTGGAACGACACGAAGAATCAGTCGAGTCACAGTGAACCGCTCGATTGCTGGTACGGGAATTGGACGGTCCGGATGGACGACGATGTCATAGTCCGCAGAGACCTGCACAACCGGCTCCACAATCTCCACTTGTTCCCACGCCGTAAACACAACGAATTGCGCGCCCGCTCCACTTGCCTGCATCGTGGCTGCTGTCTGCGGCATCTGCGCGCGAGCGGCTACCGCGCGTGGCCCCTGCGGGCGCCCTGCCAGTCGCGCACCCGGCTCGGATGATTCTGGTTCGCGCAAAACAGCCATGCTTGCAACTGCGCGCGCGCGTCCTTTGGTTGCCGGCTCTCGCACTAAAGCCTCGGCGCGTGTGCCGGAAGTTGCCGGATGCATTGAAAGCTCAGGCCGCACCATCGCGGTCCGCATCGCCGTATGCGCCACTGGCCGGACTGAATCAAAAGCAACCACCTGTGGGCAACGCACCAGCTCCACTGATCCCGCAATGAGACCGCAGACCATCGCAGCCAGAAAAACTCCAGTCGCCAGCGGGCTCATCTCGTGGCTGCGACTTAGGATGCGATGCACACGGTCCACCAGTTCCGGCCGCCGCTGCCAACTGCCCAGCGTCAGAGCCTCCGTTCGCTGCGCCAGCCCGCGCTCTGCAAGGCGGGCCAGGCATGCAGCGTAGGCACGCGGCGCGCGCGTTTGCCGCACCACGCCCGCATCGCACGCCATCTCGCGCTCGCGGCACAGTCGCTGCTCCATCCACCAGAGCGCAGGGTTCAGCGGAAACAGCACCAGCGCAATCTTCTGCAGCAGGTTGGTCCAGTCATCGCGTCGCCGCAGATGCTCGGCCTCATGCAGCACCACCTGCTCCAGTTCACTTTGTGTCAGCTTCTCCAGCAGCCATGCCGGAATGAGAATTCGTGGCGCGAGAAACCCAATCACGCTGGGTCGATCCAGCTCCGTCGTCGAGCAGACCTGCACCTGCCGCGGAAGGCGTGCTCCCTCCCGTAACCGATCCAACATGAATGCAAGATCAACCGGCCTTGCGCTCTTCCAGATGCGCCGCAGCCGAACGGCATGCACGCCAAGGTCAACCGCGCGCAGCAGGGAAGCAGCCGCCCACAGGAGTGCAATCGCCACGCCCCATGCCGGCACAAGGTCCATCCATGGCTGATGGGCTGCTGACGGTGTCGCAGTCACCGAGGCTTGTGTGTTGCTGAAATGCCCCAAGAGTGGCGCCAGAGGCAGCACGGCCACCACTCCAAACCCAATCGACCACGCAGCAAAGCGCTGCCCGGCAGAGATGCGCGGGGCCAGCTTGAGCGCAACGGCCAAAGCCACGGTCACCGCCAGACCTTGCCACAGAGCCGTCACGGCGATGGGTGCAGCCGCGTGGGCGAGA
>JAJZHR010000184.1 GCA_021810815.1 Acidobacteriota bacterium
CCCGACTGGCGCAGGCGACTCCTTCGCAGGAGGCTTCTACGGCTACATCGCTTCGCAGCCTGCGCTGACGCCTGCCGTGTTCAAGACGGCGATGTTCTACGGCGGCGTGATGGGATCGTTCGCGGTGGAGAGCTTCGGCACCGAGCGTGTGCAGTCGCTGACCCGCGAAGAGATCGACCAGAGGTTCGCGATGTTCCGCGAGCTTTCGCATCTTGAGTAGGAGCGCGATGGCGAAGATGTCCCAGGCAGGCAGTGGCGACGTGGTGCCCGCTCAGCGGGATGAAGTGATGCCGATCGCGGTCGGATCGCTGCTGCTGGCGTTCGTGGCGCTTCTGTTTTGCAGCATGAAGGGCTGGCTGCTGCTCTACGGCGACGCAGTCGCGCACCTGCACATCGCGCGCCGCATCTTCGATTCGCGCAACCCGGGGATATCGCAGCTTGGCGGCGTGTGGCTTCCGTTCCCGCACCTGCTGCTGATCCCGTTCGTGCAGAAGATGGCCTGGTGGCAGAGCGGGCTCGCAGGCGCGTTCCCATCGATTGCCAGCTACGTGGTCAGCGTGGCGTGCGTCTTCATGCTGGCGAGGTATCTGGTGCCGCAGAGATGGGCGCTGGCTGCCACGCTGTTCTTCGCGATCAATCCGGGGCTGCTGTATCTGTCAACGACGGCGATGACGGAGCCGCTGTTTCTAGCGCTCGTTCTCGGCAGCGTCGTGCTGTTGACGGTTTGGAGAGGCGCGCTGGAGCGCGGCGACTACCGCGGTGCGAACGGGGCCCTTGAGTGCGCCGGACTGGTGCTGCTGTGCGCCGCCTACACGCGCTACGACGGATGGATTCTGGCCACTGCGGCGTGGCTGCTGGTGGTGTGGAAGCTTGCGAGCAAGGGCGCATGGAAGCGCACCGCGGCTCCGTTTCTGGTTTTCACGGTGCTGCTCCTGGCTGCTCCGCTCGGCTGGCTGGCTTACAACGCACACTATTTCCACGATCCTCTGGACTTCATGCGCGGGCCCTACTCGGCCAAGGCGATCGAGGCGCGCACAACGCCGCCGGGATCGTTCCATTATCCGGGTTGGCACGATCCCCGGCTTGCGGCGATGTACTACGCGAAGACAGCGCAGGTGGACGCGGCGGCAGGCCACGCCGGGCTGCTGGTGTTCGCGCTTGCCATCGGCGGCCTGTGGCTTGCGTTCCGCAGGCGCGGCATCGCTGCTCCTTCGCTGCTGCTGTGGGTTCCGCTGCCGTTTTACATCTATTCGGTAGCGTACGGATCCGTGCCCATCTTCATTCCGCAGTGGTGGCCGCACTCGTATTACAACGCGCGGTATGGGATGGAGATGTTGCCAGCCTTCGCCCTGTTCGCGGCGGTTTGCCTGGCCGCGATTGAGAGAAAGATGTCCGCGCTGTGGCCGGTGGCGCGACTGGTTCTCTTTCCGGTGACGTTGGTGCTGATCCTTGCGAATGCGGGCGTGCTGCTCTACGCCAAGCCGCTCGTGCTGCAGGAGGCGCTGGTGAACGCAAGGACACGGATCGCGTTTGAGACCTCGCTGGCGAACGACCTGGAGACTTTGCCCGCAGGCTCGACCATTCTGATGTACAACTCCGACCATGTGGGCGCTTTGCAGCAGGCGGGAATTCCGCTGAAGCAGACGGTGAATGAGTTCGACCGCGACCGCTGGCAGGCTGCGCTTGCTAGTCCAGCAGCCAGCGCCGCCTATGTAGTGGCCATTGACGGAGATGCTGTCAGCGCAGCGGTGAAGGAGCATCCGGACGGATTGCAGGAAATGTCGATTCTGTGCACAACGGGCCAGCATTGCGCGCGGTTGTATGCGTCTGAGGTATACCGTTCGAAGTAGGGTACGCGTACCCGGCGCTCCGCTCCGCAGCCTGCCGCGCGATGCTACCATCTTTTCGGCGGGAAGAGATCCCCGCAGCTTTTGAGCGCGTTGCGAGGGATTGATCCAATGCTTGCTCCCCTGACATCCAACTTCAAGTTCAGCGAACTCGACCAGATGCTCCTCGCCAGTGGCGTCGCGAAGCGCCTGTTGACGGCTTGTTTGCTGGGCGGAGCGGTTGGTCTTGAGCGCGAGTGGAGACACAAGGCATCCGGCCTGCGGACGAATATGCTGATCTGCCTCGGGTCGGCATTCTTCACCATGCTGTCGGCAGTGCTCGCAGGCGATGCCAACCCGGACAAAGGGCGCGTCGCGTCCAACATCGTGCAGGGGATCGGCTTTCTTGGCGCAGGTTTGATTCTGCACTACCGCAGCCGCGTGACAGGTTTGACCAGCGCCGCCACGGTCTTCGTGGTGGCCTCGATCGGCATGGCCTGCGGCGCCGGCCTTTACATCCCGGCGGCGATCGCGACGCTGATTGTGCTGGTGTCGCTGCAGTCGATCGGCGTCATGGAGTTCCACGCCGGATGGAAGCTGTACCCTTTGGTGTACGAGGTGCGCGGCGCGGATACAGACGAAATCATGCTGCATGTGCTGCGTGTGCTGGACGGGTTGGGAAAACGCCTCGGCGCGGTGGAGAAGGATACGGTCGGAGCGCTGCGCAGGGTCAGCTTCACGATTACGGCGACGCGCAAGCTGCATGCGCGCCTGCTGGCGGAGTTGAAGGCAGGGGCGCCTACAGGCGAGGTGATGGTGTTCCCGGAGCCTGAAGATGAATAGAGATTCCAAGGGAGAGAAAGTGCTTTCATTTGTAAAGGCGCATGCGTGCGGCAACGATTTTCTGGTGATGGACGATGACGAGGCGCGCGGGGAGCAGGCGGCTCTGGCACGCTCGCTTTGTCAGCGGAACACGGGCATTGGGGCGGACGGAATCGAGTTCCTTGAGCGGCGCGCGGACGGGACGCTGCTGCTGCGGCTGTTCAACGCAGACGGCAGCGAAGCTGAGCTCTCCGGCAATGGCACGCGATGCGTTGCGGCGTGGCTTGCCTTCAGCGAGCAGAGGGAACAGATGACGTTTGAGACGCATGGCGGCGAGCGCAAATGCCGCGTCATCAGCGGCAACGGCAACAAATTCGAAATCGAAAGCGAGATGGGCGTTCCCCGCGTGACGCCGCGCGTTCTGCATCTGCCTGAGGTGGGGGACGTTGAAGGCGTTGAAGTGAATGTGGGCAACCCGCACTTTGTCATCTTTGTTGATGGAGAAGATTTCCGCTCGCACGGCATGAGCTGGGAGCAGCTCGGCGGCTTGATCTGCACCAGCCCTCAGTTTCCTCAGGGTACGAATGTGGAGTTTGCGCAGGTGCTTTCGCCGCAGCGCATTGCGATCCGCATCTTTGAGCGTGGCGTTGGGCCGACGACCTCTTCGGGCACAGGAACCTGCGCCTCTGCGGCGGCATCGATTGCAACGCGCGGCGGCGAGCGCCTGCTCATGGTGGAGGCTCCCGGAGGCTCGCAGACGATCGATTGGCCGAGCGACGACAGCGCCATCCGGCTGACCGGATCTGCGGAGATCATTTGCTGGGACGGAAAGGTCGCCGGGCTGTGAGGAAGGAGAGCAGCCGGCTGGTTTTTCCGCAACCGCTTCGGATGGGCGACCGTCTTGCAGTGGTGTCGCCCGCAAGCACCCCCAAGGGCGATCTGGTGGAGAAGGGGATGCGCGCTCTGCGTGCGATGGGCTATGAGCCGGTGCTGTTTCCGCACGCTCTGGATCGCGGGCCGCTCTACTTCGCAGGGACCAGCGAACAGCGCGCCGCCGACCTTCATGCAGCGTTCGCAGATCCGTCCATCGCAGGCATCGTATGCACGCGCGGAGGCTATGGATCGGCATACCTGCTGCCTTTGCTGGATGCTGAGTTGGTGCGAGCGAATCCGAAGGCTTTCGTCGGTTACAGCGACCACACTTCGCTCCACAGTTGGCTCCACAGCCATGCGGGGCTTGCGACCTTCCACGGGCCGATGGTTGCGGCCGACTTTGCGCGCGACGGCGGCGTGGATGCGGCGAGCTGGCTGGCTGCCCTGTGCGGGGATGGCGACTGGTCGCTGGGAGCGGCGGACGGTCTGCGCGTCCTGAAGGCTGGAACGGCGAAAGGCGTGTTGGACGGCGGCTGCCTTTCGTTGCTGACGGCCTCGCTGGGAACGCCTTTTGAAACAAGCATCCGCGGCGGGATTCTCTTCCTCGAAGACATTGGAGCGAAGCCCTACCAGGTGGATCGGATGCTTCTGCATCTGCGCGCCGCAGGCAAGCTGCGCGGTGTGGCGGGCATCGTGTTTGGCGAGATGCAGAATTGCGCTCAGCCCGGCGCTCCGGAGAGCCTGCTGGAGGACGCGATCCGCTATGCGCTGGAGGATTTCGATGGGCCGGTGGCGATGGGGCTGCGGTCGGGCCACGTTGAGGGAGCCAACGTTACGCTGCCCTTTGGAGCGAATGCGGTGCTGGACTTGAGCGAGCAGGGCGAGCCGCTGTTGCATGTGCTGCGGACGTAGACTTGAAATTGGGACACATCAAGACAAAGTAGACACGAGCGCGATGAACAAGAAGCAGCACATACATCTGATCGGGATTTGCGGAACGGCGATGGCATCGCTCGCGGGTCTGTTGAAGCAGCAGGGGCACCATGTGACGGGCTCTGACATGGCGGCATATCCGCCCATGAGCGACGTTCTGCGTTCCCTGGGGATCGAACTGCTGCAGCCGTACGCGGTGGAGAATCTTGCGCAGAGGCCGGACATGGTTGTGGTGGGGAATGCTATCTCCCGCGGGAACGTCGAGCTGGAGCTGGTGCTGGACCAGCGCATTCCGCTGCGGTCGCTGGCGTCGGTGATCCACGGGGAGTTCCTTGCCGGCAGGGAATCGCTGGTGGTCGCAGGGACGCACGGAAAGACGACCACCACCAGCATGCTGGCATGGATCTACGAGGTTGCTGCGCGGGCGGATGCTGCGCTTGCGCCATCGTTCCTGATTGGCGGCGTCGCGGAGAATTTCGGAACCAGCTTCATGCTGCGAGGCACGCGACCCTTCATCCTGGAGGGCGACGAGTATGACACGGCCTTCTTCGACAAGGGGCCGAAGTTTCTGCATTACTTTCCAGACGCAGCCATTTTGACGCACGTCGAGTTCGACCACGCGGACATCTACTCTGATCTGGAAGCGGTGAAGACGGCGTTCAAGCGGCTGGTGAATCTGGTGCCGCAGCGCGGGCGCATTGTTGCGTACGACGGCAGCGCGAATGTGACGGAGTGCGTGGCGCGGGCCTTCTGCGCGGTGGAGAGGTACGGGTTCGCGGAGGATTCCGACTGGCACATTGCCGATCTCGACCAATCGGGAGCGGCGACGGCGTGGACGCTTCTGCGGCGGGGCGAGTTCTTCGCTCGTCTGGAGATGCCGATGGCAGGCGAGCACAACGCTCTGAACGCGACGGCGGCGGCTGCGCTGGCGGCAGGGCAGGGAGTGCCTGCGCAGGCCATCGCAGAGGCGCTTGCGAGCTTCCGCAGCGTGAAGCGGAGGCTTGAGGTGCGCGCCGAGGTGGACGGCATCGCCGTGATCGACGACTTCGCCCATCATCCCACGGCGATCCGCGAAACGCTGCGCGCATTGCGGGCGCGCTATGCCGGACGCAGGCTGTGGGCTGTGCTGGAGCCGCGCTCCAACACGCTGCGTCGCAATGTGTTTCAGCGGGAACTGGTTGAGAGCTTGTCGCTGGCGGATGAGGTGGTGCTGGCAGCGGTGTTCCAGTCTGAGAATATCCCTGCCGCCGAG
>JAJZHR010000185.1 GCA_021810815.1 Acidobacteriota bacterium
CCTGCGCGTGCTCACGCCGGAGCTACCGGACATCGCCGACTACCGCATCGACCAAAGCTCCATCCGCACCATCGGCGAGGCAGCGAAGTGGTTCGCCGCAAAGACCGGCGCTCCCGTCGGCCTGATGGGGTTGAGCTTCTCCGGCGGCATGGCGCTCATCGCCGCCACCGAGCCGAGGTACGCTGGCAGCATCAAGTACGTCTTCGCCGTCGGCGCCCAGGACCAGATGGCGCGCGTCGTCCGCTTCTACCAGACAGGGCAGGACATTCGCCCGGACCACAGCATCGAGCGCCTTTCTCCGCACGAGTACGGCTCCCTGGTGCTCGAATACGAGTACCTGGAGGACTTCGTCTCGAACCCTGCGGACCTGGAACCCATCCGCTCCGTGCTCCGCGCGCACCTCTACGAGGACAACCACGCCGAGCAGCAGGCCATGGCCGCGCTCAACGCCCATCAACGCGCCCAGGTCGAGCAGATCCTCGATACCAGCTCGGAGTGGACGAAAGCGGCCCTGAAAATATCCGAGACGAAGCACCTGCGTGAGCTGAACGCCATGTCCCCGCACGGAAAAATCGCCGCTCTCCAGACTCCGGTCTTCCTGCTGCATGGCGAGGCCGACAACGTCATCCCTTCGGCCGAAAGCCAATGGCTGGCCGCGGAGCTGCCGCGGAGAACCCTGAAAAGCCTGCTCATCAGCCCCGAAATATCCCATGTGGACAGGAGCCACTCCCGCGCCCTGGATCTGTGGGACCAATGGCAACTGGTCCACTTCGTGGCGCTCGTCATGGAAGAGGCCGAGCGCCGCTAGATCCTGCCAGAGGGCAGCGCGCGATTTATCATCGACTGGTATGGCCAACCGCCTCTATTACGATGACGCCGCCCTTCTCTCCTTTTCAGCCCAGGTAACCGACATTCGCGAAGCATCGCGGGCCAACGGCCAGTCCCTCTGGCAGGTCGCTCTCGACCGCAGCGCCTTCTACCCCGCCAGCGGAGGACAGCCGCATGACATCGGCGTCTTGCTGGCCACCTCAAGGAGCGGCGCAAAGCTCGAAGCGCCCGTCCTCGAAGTCGTCGAGGACGAGGCCGGCGAGGTCTGGCACTTCACCCGGAAGCCTCTGCTCGCAGGAACCCAGGTCGAGGGCCTCGTCGATGCTGTACGGCGTCGCGACCACATGCAGCAGCACTCCGGCCAGCACCTGCTCTCCGCCGCCTTCCTGCGCGAGTGCGGCGCAAGAACCGTCTCCTTCCACCTCGGAGCGGAAAGCTCCACCATCGACCTCGCCATCGACGCGCTGACAGACGGCCAGATCGCCCGCGTCGAGCGCCTCTCCAACGAAATCATCGCCCAGAACCGCACCGTCTCCCTCCGCACCGTCGAACGCCAGGAAGCAGAGCGCCTGCTCGCCGCCGGTGTCCTGCGCAAGCTCCCCGAGCGCGAAGGCGCCATCCGCATGATCGAGATCGCGGACTTCGACCTGAACGCATGCGGAGGCACCCACGTCCGCGCAACAGGAGAGATTGGCGGCCTGCTCATTCGCAAGGTGGAGAAGGCAGGAAAGTCCATCCGCGTCGAGTTCCTCTGCGGCCTGCGCGCGATCGACGCAGCGCGCCGCGACTTCGAGACGCTCACTTCTGCCTCAAACCTGCTCTCCAGCGCTGCGGCCCGGCTGCCCGAGGCGATCTCCCGCCTGCAGGCGGAGAGCAAGTCCGCCGCGAAGGAAAAGGAATCTCTGCTCGAAGAAATAGCGCGCCACGTGGCGGCGGAGATGGTCTCGCAAAGGCAGCAAGTCCTTGCAGAAGCTGAAGGCCCGCTCCCTCTCATCACCCGAACCTTCCCCGACCACGATCTCACCTTCCTCAAGCTGCTCGCCCGCAACATCGCAAGGCTATCGCCGGAAAGCATTTCCCTTCTGGCTTCCACCCAGGTCGAACCGGCCCAAATCGTTCTCGCTCGCGGCGCTGCGGCAACTCTGCACTGCGGCAACACCCTGCGCGAGGAACTCGCAGCTCTCGGCGCACGCGGCGGAGGCTCAGCCGACATGGCACAGGGAGCTGTCCCATCCGCTTCTCTCGATTCCCTCGCCGATAAGGTGCGTGCAGAATGCGGTCACCCTGGTTTCTGACTAACGTATGGGGGAGAAGTTTGCGTCGCTGGCGGTGTTCCGTCCTCCAGGGAGCTAAAATAAGTCTTGAGATATCCACAAGGATCGATTATGGTTATCGGCCAAGGAACCGATGACCATAGAGAAGATCGCGTACTGGGGCTCCTTCGTCATTCCATTGGTTCTTTTGGGGGTCGGGGCTCTGATCCAGAAGCTCGTTGACGGAAAACCCTTCAAGAGGGAACATTTTTACCTTGGCATAGACCTCACGCTCTATTTCCTCGCCGTGACACTGGTGAATTTCCTCGATGTCGCAAAGTCGGTCCCCGTTGTTGTCACGAGTATCGTCTGGACAGTGATCCTTCTCTTGGGTGCCATCGTCATGTTGTTCATTCAAATGGGCATCCATCAAGCATGGTTGGGGGACGAGAAAAGAGGCCGCATGCAACTGTTCATGCTCTGCATTTTCTCCAATGCTTTGGGAATCCTATTGCTCTATGGATTCGTCAAACTTAAGACGAAAGGTCTTCTATGAACACAGCTGCGCGCAAATTGGCTTATGTTCCGCTGCTCTGGCGCGGGTTCTCGCGACTGGGCGCGCGCATGATTGCGGCCTGCGCCACTGCATTGTTCGCAGCAGTCCTGCTCTTTGCTGCCCCAGAGGTTGGCGTCGCGGGAGCAGTCGGCGGCATCATTGTCGGCGGCATATCGGCCTTCCTGTTCCATCCTCACCTTCACTCGCGATAGGCCCCGCATCCTCGATGCCCCGCTCGCAAACCGGGGATGCCTAGTGCCTGTGTTTCCTTCTTTGCGAACTCGGACAGAACTCGGACGGATAGTTGAGCCTTCGGCCTTAGGCTGCTAAACTTGAAAAGCAGCGCGCGCGTAGAACCCAAGCCGCGCGGCTTGGCAGTGGGGATATAGCTCAGTTGGGAGAGCGCGTCGTTCGCAACGACGAGGTCGTCAGTTCGATCCTGACTATCTCCACCAATTCATTTATCTGAAGCTCGGCAAGTGCTCCACGTCCGTCGCTGGAACACCCTCCACCGGGCACCCGGCCGCCGTCCAGGCGCGCATCCCTCCCTCGATCAGCCGCACATTGCACCCTCTCTTCATCAACTCGTGCGCCACGCGCGCGCTGGTGGCCTCGCGCACGCAACTGCAATACACGTAGACCTCGCACACCGGCTCCATAAAATGCTGCAGCGCCTCGATCTCGCTCAGCAGCCGGTTCGGCTCGATCCGGATCGAGTCCTTGATTCTCTGCGTCCCCGGGTCGTAGTAGCCATGGCTGCGCACGTCCGCCACCACGATGATGCGGCCCGGGTCGTCCTCGCTCATCCGGTCTGCCAGCTCCCGCGCCGAGATGCGCTCGATCCGCCCATAGCGCCGCGCCTTCAGTGTGAACACCAGAAACGCGATGCCGTACGCCAGCACGCCCAGCAGCAGCACAAGGATCACAATGTGGCTCGCCGTCGCCAGCACCTCCTCCACCAGCAGGATCGAGCTGCTGAGGGCGTATCCCACCGCCAGCCAACTGGCGCAGTAGATCAGGTTGCCCGCTGCGGCCAGCTCAGCGAAGCGGCGCGTTCCCATGTTCAGGCTGCCTGCCAATGGAGCGGCCAGCGCTCCCAGCCCGGGGACGAACTTCGCAAACAGCAGCGTGTGCGCTCCTCTGCGATAGAAATAATTCGACGATCCGAAGATGCAGCTCTCCGGATTTGCCGAAAGCCGGCACAGCAGCGCCAGCAGCCACCACCCCGTCGTCCGCCCCGCAAAAAAGAGCAGCAGGTCGCCGATAAAGGCGGAAAGGAACGCTATCAGCAGCGCGCTGCCTGGATGGATGAAATGCTGCGCCGCCGCCGCTCCCACCGTGAGCAGAGCAAGGCCTGCCGGCAGCGGCAAACCGCACGCAGCGCCAAAAAGAATGATTCCCAGCACCAGAAACGCGTGCTGTGCGACCAGATGCATCAATCCCATATAGAAACCATAGATGCACACCTGCGCCAGTCCGTCGCAAGCCAGAGGAAAACCTGTCGCAGCCATTCCCCGCAGGGACAGCCTCAACGAACCGGCGCAGCCCTCTCAGCCAGATTTTCATCCCCGCAGGCGCAAGGCCAGCCCTGACGCTTGCCGCGCTCGCCGGATACTCAGTCCTGCCGTTGTGGCGGTGGCTCGCAACCGCACGAGCGGCGGATAATCAGCTCTGTCGGCAGCAGCATGCGAGGGCTCTTCTTGCTCGCCTCCGCAGCGTCGGAGCGTATCAAGTCGATCAGAAGCTGCGTCCCGCTTCTTCCCAGCGCAACCGCCGGCTGCGACACCGCAGTCAACGGCGCGGCCAGCAGCGACGCAAGCTCGAAATCATCGAATCCGATGATCGCTACTTCCTGGGGAACCTGGATGTTCTCGCGCTGCAGCGTCTGCAAAACCTGGATCGTGGTCACATTGTTCAGCGTGAACAACGCCGTCACTGGCGGCTGCGACCGCAGGCGCTGTAGCACCCGCCGCGCAACGGATGTCTTCTCGTCCACCACCAGCACCTCGGCCTTCAGCCCCGCATCCGCCATCGCCCGCTCGTACCCGGCGACGCGCTGCCCAATCGAATTGAATTGGCTGTCATACCCCACGCACAGAATCCGCTGATGGCCATGCTCGACGAGGTGGTTGACGGCCTTCTGCGCTCCCTCGAAGTTCTCCACCATCACCTCTCCCGCGTCCAGCCCGGGAAGCGTGCGGTCCAGCATGATGATGGGGATGCCCCGCTCCCGCAGCTCCTTCAACGGATCGACTGAATCCACTCGGGAAGGCACGATCAGCAGCCCCGCCACGCCTCGCGACTTCATCATCCCGATCTCTTCCGCTTCGCTGTCCACATTCCCTTCGCAGGCAAAGAGCAGCGTGCGAAAACCATACGTCGCCGCCATCAATTGAACACCATGGGCGCATGCCGAAAAAAATGGGTCCGCAAGGTTCGGAACCATCAAGCCGATCAGCCGGGGCGATTTCCCCTTCAGCACCCGCGCCGCCTCGTTCGGCTCATACGAGAGCTTCGCGATCGCAGAGCGCACACGAGCCGCCGTCTCCGCGCTCACATATTTTCCGCCGTTCACCACCCGCGACGCCGTCATCACGCCGACGCCCGCCTCCCGTGCGACATCCGCTATCGTGGCATTTCCTGAACGCTTCTTCGGCATAGGCTCTCGACCTCTGAAAATTGTTTCCGGCTTCGGAAAAAGTCTGTTTCCGGCCTCGGAACAGGATCTCTGCCTGCGCCGCGGAAACTCCCGCGGATCGCCCGCCTCGCGCTGGCGTCCTCAACGAATGGCCACGCATTGGTAATGATACCAATGCGGGCTGGCGCGCATGAACTTCAAAGAGCTTCAACCCCTGCTCTCTGTTTCACCGGCGTCAACGACAGCATGTGGCTCGCGCAATCCTCCGGTAACAATACGATCCAGACCCTCAAAATGTTCGCCGCCCCGGAACATTTCGAACCTCATGCGCCAGATCGGCCTCGACCACGTCCGCCGCAGCATCGACCCCGAGCCTTCCCGGCGCAGAAGCCTCCTCATG
>JAJZHR010000186.1 GCA_021810815.1 Acidobacteriota bacterium
CGGGAACCAGCACGCCAGTGCTGCGTGAATAGACGCGGGTGTGCGCGTTGTCCAGCCTGGTGACAAAAATCTGCGGCGGCGGCAGATGGACATGGATGTCTTTCCCGCTGATCCGAACGTCATCAGCCTGCAACAGGGAAAGATCCACCCCGGCGATGGATTGTCCGTGGACCACCAGCAACATGTGGTCACCGACCAGGAAGTCCGGCAGCACCGTGCTGCTGCGGCCACCCTCGACCACGCTGTCCATGGAGTATGTGACCGTCTCCAACCGCTGCAACTTCTGGATTTTGCTCACCACCGTGGGAACGGTGACATCGACGGAGAGGCTGCGCCCTGTCACCACCGACGCGATGTGGTCCCAGATGCCGACCGTGGCGTGGCGGACCAGATAGGCAAGCCCCACAGCGCCGAGTACAAGCGCCAGCACCACCGTGAGAAGAAAGGCGAGGACAGGGTGCGACTTTTTTGCAACATAGGGTTCAACCAAGGTCGAAAAATCCGGGTCATGGAAGTCTTCGCGTCTGTGGCTGCGCAAGATGGGCATTCACGTTTAGATGCTGGAAAGGGCGCGACTGCGCGGCATGTTTCGTTGACGCTGGAGTAAAGCTGGAACTTCTCCGTGCGAGCCAGGCGAATGATGAGGCACGCTGGCTTAGCCTTACCATGCTCGTCAACCCTGAAGCGCAATCCCAGGCGTCACTTGCCGCTGTACTGCGTGCCCTGGCTCTCACTGGGTCGCGGCAGGTAGGGCTCAACGCTGAGCAGGTTGCGCAACACGCCGCGCTCCTGGTTGCTGAACTGGCCGCTGAAGCGCTCCGAATTGAGCGCAGCCTGTCTCTGATCCGGTGGCATTGCGCGCAGATCGCGGAAAGCTCTTCCCACCAGACGGCGCCGGTCTTGCGGCAGCGCTCCCCACTCGTGCGTTGCGGCGGCAACCTCATTGCGCTGCTGCGGCGTCAGCCTCTCCATGGTCTCCACGTCCCTCAGCCGGCGCTGGCGCTGCTCTGGACTCATCGCATCCAACTGCCGCAGGCGCTCCTGCATCCGCTGCTGCGTCTGGAGAGGCAACTGATTGAAGCCCGGCTCCTGCGCCAGAGCTTTCTGCTGCTCCTCCGGCGTCAGGCTCTGGTGGCGGTTCAACCACGCGGACAAATGCTCCTGCCTGGGGCCTGGACCTAGGCCACCCTGCCGATTGGGGTTCTGCTGTTGTCCTTGCCCGGGGCGTCCCGGTGGCTGGGATCTCGGTAGGGGCGGCCCGGACTTCTGCCTGAAGCCTCTGCCTCCGCCGCCGAAAGCGGGCATGCACAGCACCAGCAAAGGAAGCAGCACAAGGGCGCGAAAGGCCGCAGCAACACGCTGGCGCATCCTGCGCCTTCTCCGCTCAAAAGTAGCTTCCACCCTTCGCATAAGCCCCTTGCCGCACGAACACTGCTCCAACCAGATCTGCCTGAATTTCTCTGGTGCCTACCCTGCCTCCGCCAACTGCGTTTTTCAGTGTACCCGGAACTGTAATCCAACTTACCAATCCGACTTACCGATCAGCAGGAGCGTTCAACATCGAGCCTCCGCCGTCGTCCTGCCCATCCTGCAGGAGTTGATCCAGTTGGTCGATGGTCTGCTCGTTCCGATCCAGACTTTGCAGGTCGTACACCGTCGCCGAGGCCTGATCCAACATCGCCGGACGCATCGCACGGCTCAAACCCGCGTATGTGCCTCCGCTCACCAGCAGTACCAGCCCAAACGTCCCCGCCATCACCGGACGCAGATGCCTGTTCGAGCCGAACAGAAGGCGTGCGCGCATCCGCTCCAGAAATCCGGCAGGAGGTGCATTGCGCTCCTCGCGCAGACTTGCCGCCATGCGCGTGTCAAAGTAAGGCGAAGGCTCGGGAGCCTGCCAAACGCTCAGCAGATCTATGGTGGAGCGCAACTCCGCCAATTCTCGTGCGCAGGCTTCGCAGCCCTGCGCGTGCAGCTCAAGTTCGGCTTTCTCGGTCTTTTTCCAGGAGGCGTTGGACGCCTCGAACAACAAATCCGGCAGTCGATTTTTGAAACTCGCGCATTTCATAGCTGCTCACCCACCCGAGCCCGTGCAACCCGTTCTCTTCCGACCAAAGCCAACTCGATCAATAAGATCAAGCGCCAATTCATCCTGCAACCGCTCTACACAAAATCCTTCAACTTCTCTCGCAGCGACTGATACGCCCGAAAGAGCAACGATTTGGTGGCCGATTCGCTCAACTTCAGCACCTCGCCAATCTGCTTGTAATCCATCCCCTCGTACTTGTGCATCAGCACGGCCGCCCGCTGACGCTCTGGCAGAGCCATCACATGCTGCCGAATGGCCTGCATCCGCTCCTTCCGCAGAAGATCCTGCTCCGCGCTGGGTGTGCTGTCCGCCAGATCCGGGCGGGTTCCCGTCTCCGAATCCGGCTCGTCCAGATACACGTTGGACGCGGCCCGCTCATACTTCGTATCGCGCGCATGATTCACGCCCAGGTTGGTCGCGATACGGTAGAGCCAGGTGCTGAACCGCGCCTCGGCCCGATAGGTCGCCCGCGACCGATACACCCTCAGGAACACCTCCTGCGCCAACTCCTCCGCAACGCCCTGATTGTGAACCATCCGGTACATGAAATGGATGATCGGCTTGCGGTACTTGGCGATCAGGAAATCGAATCCGGAGTCGTCGCCATCGCGCACCCGCAACATGATTTCGGCATCCGTCGGCCCCTCGGATGAGGCTGCCGCCGCTTCCACTGCCGCACCTTGCTCCTCCGCAAAGCCCTCTTCGCCGCTTGATCGTCCGTTTCGCCTCTCCGCGTCCTCGTCTCCGAATGCTCCTCGCTGCAACTCAAAACCGGCACCCCGATCTTCCCCGTGTTCGAACGAGAGACCTTGCGGGTGCAGCAGCGAGCGATCCATCGCCAAGGTCGCCATATCCTCTGTAACCCCGTTCAGGCTGTCCGGTTGCGAAAAATCTGCATCCTCTGCGAAGATTTCCTCCTGCGTGTCGTCTTCAGCCCACTCGCCGCGCAAATCTTCTCCCGAAAGAGGCTGCGGGGGCGCGCCTCGGGCAGGCGTACGCTCGGGTGGGGTGGGGGTATCAGCCGGGTTGAGAGGTGTCTGGCTGCTCATACGGGTCGCGAAAAGCATTTATCTGGCGGCTTGCCCGCCATTCTACCGCGTACACGCAACTTTGGAACCAGACGCAACCGGCAACAGGTCGGCGCAAGGGAGGTTCAGCACGCGGAGAAACCGCAACATTGGCAGGAGCCTTCAGCAGATGCTATTCTGACCTTCGGCAACCCCATCCCCGGGAAACCCGTGAGACTCCTCACATTGGGCGCGTAACTCAGCGGTAGAGTGCCACCTTCACACGGTGGAAGTCGTAGGTTCGAACCCTGCCGCGCCCACCAATTCTGCATCAAGCAACCACCTTCTGCAGCAGGCCCGAAGCTCAAGCAGGAGACCCAGTCTGTTCGACGGGACGATCAGTCCTGAGCCCCTCAGCCCTGAGGCGCTTCGCCGGATCGGTCGGCCTTGCCCGAAGCGTTGATTTCCAGCAGACCCTCCGGCAGATCCATTTCAATCCGCCTGGCCCCTACATCCAGCTTGCGGAGCCATGCCTTGGCGAAGGGAACCAGAATTTCTTCCCCTGCATCGTCCACGACCACAAGCAGGGGCGCCATGTCCGGAATTCCGGCTCCCTCTTCGGCAGGGAATTCCACGTCCTCGACCAGACCGACGCGCGCCGCGCCGTTGAACAAAGCGCAACCTACCAACTCGCTGATGTAGGCAGCTCCATCGGCGAGCGCGAGACGCTCTTCGCGGGGAACCACCACGTCATGCGCTTTCAGCAGCTCGGCATCGTTGATGGAATCCACGCCGGTGAACTTCAGCACCACCCGGCCGCTGTTCTTGCCTTGCGGCAGCCAGTGGCCTTCCAGCAGGTATTCGCTCGCTGCCTTCGCTGGCGGCGTGCTTGCACCTGGTTTAAATGGAGGTTTGGGCGGAGGCACAAGATACACCCGCGCCCCCGCCGAGAACCGCTCAGGGAAGTCCGTCAACAGCTCCGCCAGCAGCTCGCCCTTGCGCCCCTGTGGACGCAGCAAATGAGCCACCAGCGTCCATTCCGCCCCTTGCTCTTCCGGTGTTTCCGATGATCCTTGTTTCATTGAACGCTCGATGAAGGTTTCATTGAACGCTCGACGGAGCGGGCTCCCTGGAAGAGGGCCGCCCGGCAGCGTCCTCCTCCACGATGTCGAGCGAGTAGCGATGCTGCAGCTTCATGCTCGCCGCCGTCAGGATGGTTCGCAGGCTCCGCGCCGTGCGTCCCTGTTTGCCGATCACCTTGCCCACGTCGCCCGGCGCAACCCGCAGCCGGAGCAGCGTTCCTTCCGGCTGAGCAATGGCCTCAACGACCACAGCGTCCGAATCGTCCACCAAAGCACGTGCGATCTCCAGCACAAGCTCACGCATCGTGCCAGCAGCAGGCACGCGTCCCTCTACCATTTTTTCCTGTTCACTTTCAGACCCGGCCATTACGCACCTCTTGGGAGATAAGTGCTGCCACTCGTCTTCTCCTACGCCCGTCGCCCCGGTCTATTGCGAGGTCTTCTGGACCATAGCGCCTTCTAAGACGGTTACAGCGAACACGCCCTGCCTTCGCCCTCTCGATCCCTGGGGAGAACGAAACGAGAACTGGGGCTTTAGAACCCAGCGAAGGCGTAGGAAAGTTCTGTCTCGCAGTGTACTCGAGGATACGCAGAATGCAATCGCTCAAATGCAAGCGCTTTCACGATATGCATCCCGGTTTGCACAGCCACTGGGGGCAGGTTGTAGATTTTCGCAAAATTACCCAGGATGCGGGCTCGGCTGACAGCCCCCGCAAGCCAGACTCAAGACGCAGAAATGCCGACCCGCATATGCACCAACCCTCGCGAGGAACCGACAGGGCCAACAGATATGACAGGGTCGGCCTAAGCCGAACACGCTTGGATTTCAGAAGGAAGCGAAATCAGGCCGCGACGGTCGCCGCTGTCGGCGCCTGCGCCATCAGCTTGCCAACGCGGTCAGACATCTGCGCGCCCTTGCTTGTCCAGTACTCAATGCGCTCGCGCTTCAGGTCAAGGCTGGCAGGGGTGGTGCGGGGATTGTAGGTGCCCACCACTTCAATCGAGCGGCCATCGCGGGCGCGGTCCTTCTCAATCACAACAACACGGTAATGCGGCTGCTTGCGCGCCCCAACGCGGGACAAACGGATCATCAACACAGGTGCGTTCCTCAAACTCTCTTTGGCATTAGGGGGAAAGCGAAACGGGACGGCGACATGCATCGACCGGCACCAGACGAAACGCTCACACTTTCCAACACCTAAGTATGGCTGAATCACGCCTTTTTCGCAAACGGTGCCTCAGTTCCAACCGATCCAATTCTCCGCCGGAGCGGCAAAGTCTTCGACGGATCAGAAAATCTTCCTGGGTGGATCGACACGATCTTCATCCGATGGATTGGCAAGTCTTCTTCGACGGAGCAGGCAAAGTCCTCTTTGAAGGACGGGCAAGCAGCGGGCACCCCACGTCTCGCTTTTACTTTGATAAGACGTGGGCTCTTCCAGTGGCGAAGCCGC
>JAJZHR010000187.1 GCA_021810815.1 Acidobacteriota bacterium
GGCGCGCTCCATCGCCAGCCGCCAGATCAGCAAGGCCGTCTTCACCTCCGTCGCCAGCGTGCGCGAGGGGACGGGGCTGGCCATCAGCCTGCAAAACACCAAGGTCTTCCCGGAGCTGTCCGTGGAGATGATCGAAGTCGGCGAGTCCACCGGAGCCCTGCCGCAGATGCTGAACTCGGTCGCGGAATTCTTCGAGGAGGACGTGCAGACCGCGCTGACAGCGGCCATGAGCCTGATCGAGCCAGCGATCCTGATCGTGATGGGCGTGGTCGTCGTCATCATCCTCATCGCGCTGTACATGCCCATCTTCAACCTGAGCGCGGGCGGGATGCACTAGACGCCTGCCGATTGTGGGCCGTTTGTCCGGGTAGTAAGCTGAGCGCGTGGACTTTGAATGGGATGCGGAGAAAGCGGAGAGCAATCTGCGGAAGCACGGCGTCCCGTTTGCGCTGGCCGCAACGGTCTTCGCGGACAAGAGGCGCATTGAAAGTTTTCAAAACAGCGAAGAAGATGGTGAAGAGCGCTGGAGGACGGTTGGCCTGGTAGATGGCATCGAACTGTTTGTCGTTTACACAGTTCGAGGTGAAACGGCGTGGTTGATCTCTGCGAGGAGGGTGGAACGATATGAGCGAGAAGAATACTGGCGTGGTTCGATTCGAGCTTGATCTCGCGAATCCTCCGAAGCTGACGGCGGAGGATCTGGCTCAGTTGGCCATCCTTCGGCGGAAGAAGGATGAGGAGATTGATTTCAGCGATATGCCTCCTTCTCCGGGAGGCACCGTTTGGACTCGTCCCGGAGCGGGACTGAGCCGCAGGGTGACGCTCGACGCTGATGTGTCCGCTTTCTTTCGCGACAGCGGGGATGAGTATGAAAGCCGTGTCAACGCTGCCTTGCGCGAACACATTGAAGCGCATCGGAAGAGCGCGTAGCAAGCGCACGTACGCGTACAGGCACACGGTTCTGATCAAGCTGGACTCAAATGTGATTGCCTTCTCCATGTCGGGAATCGTTAAAACCTGGCGGCGATAAGGGGTTGTTGAGTTCCGGGGAAATCGCAGCGGAGTTCTGGAGAACTGCATCTGGGCTTGATTTCGCTGCGTTCCATTCGAGGTGACGAACGGCGGCGGAGGGGAGTCTTATAGAACATCCCCACAATTTGCATCGAATAGAAGTAATAGAAGTAGAAGCAGACCAATGAGGTTTTATGGCAGTTGCACCCGTTGTAGTCCCCATCATGAATCCCGAGTTGAACGAGGTCGAGCGGGCGCAGGCGCTGGCTCGGCGCTACCACTCGGAATTCGTCGACCTGAAGAATTTCCGCATCCAGCATGACCTCTTCAAGAGCGTCCCCGTCGAGCTCATGTTCCGCTACAACTTCGTTCCTCTGGAGCAGCAGGACGCCAAGCTGGTCATCGCCGTCAGCGACCCCGGCAAGTTGATGGTTCTGGATGAAATCTCCGGCCTGCTGGGCCAGCGCCTGGTCACGCGCGTCGCCACGCTCTCGCAGATCACCGACCTGCTGAAGAAGACGGAGCAGTCGCAGCGTGTTCTGGATGAAGCCAGCGAGGGGCTGACCTTCGACGTTCTATCGAGCGAGGACAATCCCGACGAGAACATTTCCATCGAGAAGCTCACCAGCGAAGAGGACATCTCTCCAATCATCCGCCTGGTGGACACGACGATCTTCACCGCTCTGGAGCGGCGCGCCTCTGATATCCACCTTGAGACCTACGACGACTCGCTCATCGTGAAGTACCGCATCGACGGCGTTCTGCAGCCGGCCATGGCGCCCATCGCGCGCGAGCACCACCAGACCATCCTTTCGCGCATCAAGGTGATGTCGGAGCTGGACATCGCCGAGCGCCGCGTCCCCCAGGACGGCCGTTTCCGCGTCCGCTACAAGGGCCGCCTCATCGACTTCCGCGTCTCCATCATGCCCACCGTCCACGGCGAAAACGCCGTCCTCCGCGTGCTGGACAAGGAGAGCATGAGCGAGAAGTTCACCAAGCTCTCGCTCGATGTCGTCGGCTTCGCGGAGAAGGACCTCAAGCGCTTCCGCCGCTTCATCGTGGAGCCGTATGGGATGGTGCTGGTGACCGGGCCGACCGGCTCCGGCAAGACGACGACGCTCTACGCCGCCCTGAACGAGATCAAGAGCGAAGAGGACAAGATCATCACCATCGAGGATCCGGTGGAGTACCAGATTCGCGGCATCACGCAGATTCCGGTGAATGAGAAGAAGGGGCTGACCTTCGCGCGCGGCCTGCGCTCGATTCTGCGCCACGACCCGGACAAGATTCTGGTGGGAGAAATCCGCGATGCGGAGACGGCGCAGATCGCCATCAACTCCGCGCTGACCGGGCATCTGGTCTTCACCACCGTCCACGCCAACAACGTGGTCGATGTTCTGGGCCGATTCCTGAACATGGGCGTCGAGCCGTACAACTTCGTCTCCGCCCTGAACTGCATCCTGGCCCAGCGGCTGGTGCGCACCATCTGCGAGTTCTGCGCGCACACCGTCACCTACGACGACGAAACTCTGCTGGCGAGCGGCCTGGTTCCCAGCGAGTGGGCCGGATTCAAGTTCCGCGAGGGCGTTGGCTGCATCGAATGCGCTGGGACGGGCTACCGCGGCCGGTCGGCCATCCACGAACTGCTGGAGCTGACGGACACCATCCGCGAGCTGCTGCTGAACAAGCGGCCCAGCTCGGAGATTCGCAAGGCCGCCAAGGACGAGGGGATGAGTTTTCTGCGCGACTCCGCCCTGGAGCGGGTGCGCGAGGGCGTCACCACGCTGAAGGAAGTGAACAAGGTCACGTTCATCGAGGCGGGCAAGTAGGCTGTTTGGGGAGACACGGGCCGGGTACCTCGCTACGAGGCATCCTGAAGGAAATGAAGGATCTTCGGAGTCGCCCCAATCGCCCTTTTCGCCGTGGTTGTTGTTCCCGGGATGTGGGATTTGCGCGATTTTGCGGCTCCGGCTGTCCGCGTCGGCAAGACAAGGTTAGTCTTAGGAGTGGATGGTTAACTTTTCGCAATGGATCGGGGCAGGGGTGAGCGCAGGATTGCGCCCTCGGCTGGCTTGCGAACTGCGGCCAGAGGGTGTGGTCGCGGCGCGGGCGGAGGACGGTGCGAGCATCCCCTCCGAGGTCGCGTATGCCGATCTGCCTCCTGGCTCGTTGGTGCCCGGACTGCACGCGGGCAATCTGGTGGATCGCGCGGTTGTCATCTCCTCCTTGCGAAGCGCACTGGAGAGGGTGACGGACAAGACGCGGCAGACCACGCTGATTGTTCCCGATGCGGCTGCACGCGTGCTTCTGCTGGATTTCGACACGCTTCCCGGCAAGATATCCGAGGCTCTGCCCATCGTGCGTTTTCGGCTGAAGAAGATGCTGCCTTTTGAGGCGGACGTCGCCGCTGTGAGCTACCAGGTGATGAGTTCGAGCCGGGGCCTGGTGAAGGTGCTGGCCGTTGCCATGCCCAGGGAAGTGATCGACGAGTACGAGTCCGCGGTGCGCGAGGCTGGCTACGAGCCCGGCGCCGTGCTGCCCAGCACGCTCGCGGCCCTGGCTGCCATCGACGAGTCGCTTTCGCTGGACCGGAGCACGAACAATCGCAGCAACGGCGACCGGGGAGCTGCGCTGGTGGTGAATGCCAGCAATCATGCTGTGACCACGGCCATTGTTCGCGAGGGAATTGTCCTGCTGCATCGCAGCATCGACCTTGGACTGGACGCGCGTGTTGAAGAGGAAGCCGAGGCGGTTCTGGAAGCTGCTGCCGAAGCCGAAGACGCTTTCGGAGAGTTTGCCGTCTCCACTGCGGCCATTGAGGACGAAGCGGTGAAGGCCGTGGTCTTCAGCGAGGCGGCAATCGCGTTCGAGGTCGCACAGGCGGTCTCCGTCGCGACGGCTTATTACGAGGACACGCTGAATTCTCCCCTTGACTCCCTGCTCGCAACTGGCCCGTTTGGCGCAGAAGGTCTTCAAATGATGGTGAACAGCGAGTTGGGCGCCGGCTTTGACGCAAGGGCGGCTGCTGGCGGCGTCAGGGTGCGCGAACTGCTCACAGTCGATCAACTGATGCCCGGGGCTGTCTCTGCTTCGATTCCGAGAGGGTTGCTGGCGGGCGTGGTGGGGGCGCTGAGAGTCTGATGCGGATCACGCTCAATCTTGCAACCAGGCCGTTCGTCGAGCTGCGGCCTCTGTACATGCGTCTGCGGGTGGCGATTGTGGCTCTCGCCGTGCTCGCGACGGTGCTTGGCTTCGGCTGGCGCGCTCTGGACGTGAAGGCGCGAAAGGCAGAGGCGCAGATGGACGTGCTGCAAATCCAGACCGACAAATTCCGGCACGAGCGCGAAGCCAATGAGGCGCGGATGCGCGAGCCGCAGAACGCCGCCGAGCTTGCCCGCTCGCAGTTCCTGAACAATCTGTTTGTGGAGAAGGGCTTCAGTTGGACAGCGGTGATGATGGATCTTGAGAACGTGCTTCCAGCCGGAGTCCAGGTGACCAGCATCGATCCGCAGATCACGCCGGAGCGGAAAGTGCTGATCCGCATGCGCGTGAGCGGAGAGCGCGACCGCGCCGTGCTGCTGGTGAAGAATCTGGAGGGGTCGAAGAGGTTTGTCGCTCCACGTCTGGCCAGCGAATCCCTGCAAAACCAGGGAACCACGGCGAGTAGCGCGGTTGACCGTCCCGCCTTCCAGTTGACAGCAGGAGCGCAGGCCAGCCCGACGGCGGTCGAATTCGATATTGTGTCGAACTACAACCCGCTGCCAGAGAAGACAGAAGCAGGGAAACAGGAAACAGGGAGCAAGGAAACAGGGAATGGGAAAGAGGGAGCGGGGAAGAAGAAAGCTGCCGTGCGCCGTCTTCCCAGCAAGCCTGTTGCGGCCAAGCCCCATGCGGGGACGACAGCGGGACCGCAGGCCGCCCGTCCGCCCCAGAACGAGGCTGTCGCTGCGGCGCAGCGCATCGCAGCCGAGCGGGCTCGCCAGGCAGCGCAGAAGCCGAACAGCGCGGGAGGTCCACGATGAGATCTCCGATTCGTTTTTTTGCGCGGCGGACAGCGCCTGCCGGAAGCGCCGTGAATGTCATCCAGCCCGGAGCGAACAAGCTCGCTGGCCTGGATCGCGTGAAGGCATGGTTCTCGCCGCTGAACCTGCATCTTTTCGGCGTTGGGCTGCTGGTGTTGGGGAACCTCTATCTGCTGGTCCATCTCGGGATGGCGTGGAGCGGAGAGCACCGCGACAACGCAAGCGCCCTGGAGCAGCAGGGCATCGAGCTGAAGGGGGCGGAGATTGCGGCGCGGCCTCTGCGGGGCCTGGACTCGAAGCTGGTGCTGGCGGGCAAGGATGCTGACAAGTTCTACCAGGACCGCATTCCAACCGAGGATTCCACTGTGATCGCGGAGTTGGGAGACCTGGCGAAGAAGAATGGAGTGAAACTGACACGTGTCCAGTACAGCGACAGCAAGCCCGTGGGCTCGGTCGAGAATCAGCACGAGATCGGAGCAGAGGATGCTGGGCTGACCGAGGTGCGCATGGACGCGAGCCTCAGCGGAGACTACCGCCCGCTGGTGCAGTTCATCAACGGCCTGGAGCGCGACAAAATCTTCTTCCTGATCGGCAATGT
>JAJZHR010000188.1 GCA_021810815.1 Acidobacteriota bacterium
CCAGACTCCCGGAGCGATTGGCTACGTCGAGCTGATCTATGCGCTGCAGAACAAGATCAACTACGGCTATGTGAAGAATGCGGCGGGCGTGTGGACGAAGGGAACGCTGCAAGGCGTGACGGCCGCGGCGGCGAGCATCAAGAACATGCCAGCCGACTACCGCGTGTCCATCACCAACGCTCCGGGCAAGGACAGCTACCCGATTGCCAGCTTCACCTGGCTGCTGATTCCGGCGCAGGCCAAGGATCCGGCGAAGGGGAAGGTGATCATCGACTTCCTGAACTGGATGCTGGCGCATGGCGAGTCTGAGGCGGCGTCGCTGGGATACGCACCTCTTCCGCAGTCGGTGCAGAACAGCGTGAAGAAGACCATCTCCACCTTGAAGTAGTTTTGCGAAAGTGCTCGATAGAAAGAAGTTGCATGTCATGGCAGCTCGCTCCTCCTCCACGGGGCGAGCTGTCTTTTTTTGGTTGCGAGTGTGTCTGGCGGGGCTCGGTGCTGCGGCGATTTGCATGGAGTTTTCGCGGCTGATTCATCGTCTGTTCACATTGGAACTCTAAATTGGCAAGGTGAAGCAAAATGTCCAGAACGCGGCTGTGGACGGAAGGATGCAGCCGCAGGGGATGGTCTCTTCGGCCGACGCGGCTGCCAGCGCACTGGAGGCGGGCGACGGCGGCTCCCCATCGCTGATACGAACCTTCCTGCAAGGGCGCGGCAGTTCCGCGGTGGCGGATGGAACGTTTCGCAACCTGATGATGCTCTGCTCGCTGAGCATCTTCGCGATTGTGGCCTTCATCGCGTGGGAGCTGGTGAAGGGGTCGAGCGCGTCGATTCATGAATTTGGGTTTGCCTTCTTCAGGACCGAGACCTGGGACCCGGTGAGCGGGGAATTCGGAGCGTGGCCGTTCATCTATGGCACGCTGGTCTCTTCCTTGCTGGCGCTTCTGATGGCGGTTCCTCTGGCGATTGGAGTGGCGGTCTTCCTGACGGAGATGTGTCCCCGCCCGCTGCGCGGACCGATCTCGTTCCTGACGGAGTTGCTGGCGGCGATTCCGAGCGTGGTGTACGGTCTTTGGGCGGTGTTCGTGCTGGTGCCGCTGATGCGGGACCATATCGGGCCATTTCTGCTGAAGACGCTTGGCTGGACGGGCTTCTTCGGCGGCTACAACATGGGCATCGGGATGCTGACGGCGAGCATCATCCTGGCCATTATGATTCTGCCGATCATTTCGTCCATTACGCGCGAGGTGATGACGGCGGTGCCGATCAGCCAGCGGGAGGCGGCGCTGGCATTGGGAGCGACGCGTTGGGAGATGGTGCGCATCGGCGTGCTGCGCAACGCTCGCATCGGCATTGTGGGCGGGGTGATTCTGGGCCTGGGACGGGCATTGGGAGAGACCATGGCCGTGACCATGGTGATCGGCAACAGCCCGCAGATTGCGAAGTCGCTGTTTGCGCCGGGATACACGCTGGCGAGCGTGATTGCGAACGAGTTCAGCGAGGCGACAGGCGACCTGTACCTGAGCGCGCTGATGGAGATTGGGCTGGCGCTGTTCCTGGTGACGATTCTGGTGAACGCTCTGGCGCGCCTGCTGGTGTGGGCGGTGACGCGGGGCGCTCCGGCGCGGGTGGCTTAGGGCAGGGAACAGGAAAGACAGAAGCAGGGAACAGGGCTGGAACAGGAACGCGGGCTGGGAAGGCGATTGAGGATGAAGGACGAGCGGCTATGAGGGACTCGATTAAGACCGGCCGTGTGCGTTCCGCGTGGCGGTGGAGCGCGAATCATGTGTTCACGCTGCTTGCTGTGGGAAGCACGGTGCTGGTGCTTGCGCCGCTGGTGGCGATCTTCATTTATCTGCTGTACAAGGGAGCGAGTTCGCTGAACTGGGCGTTCTTCACGCAGATTCCCAAGCCTGTGGGAGAGAGCGGCGGCGGCATGGCGAATGCCATCGTCGGCTCTGGCATCATTCTTGCGATTGCGAGCGCGATCGGCATTCCGATCGGCATTGCTGGCGGGGTCTACCTGTCGGAGTATGGCAGGGGACGGATGCTGGCGAACGCGGTGCGCTTCACGGCGGACGTGCTGAACGGAGTGCCGTCGATTGTGATGGGCATTTCGGTGTACGCGTTGATCGTGCTGAAGGCGAAGCATTTCTCCGGCTACTCTGGCGGCGTTGCCCTGGGGATCATGATGATTCCGACGGTGATTCGAACGACGGAGGAGATGCTGCTGACGGTGCCGAGCGCGATCCGCGAGGCGGCGCTTGGGCTGGGCGTTCCGGCGTGGCGGGCGGTGGTTTCCGTCAGCCTGAAGACGGCGTCTCCGGGTATTATTACGGGTTGCATGCTGGCGTTCGCGCGTGTGGCCGGAGAGACGGCTCCGCTGCTGTTCACGGCGTTCGGCAACGCCTTCTGGAGCACGAATCCGAATCAGCCGATGGCGGCACTGCCGCTGCAGATTTATGTGTACGCGATCTCGCCGTATGACGATTGGCACCGGCTGGCATGGGCTGGCGCGCTGGTGCTGATTGCGATGATCATGGTTTCAGTTTCGCTGGTGCGGTATGTGGCCAGCCGCGGGATCTTGAAAGGGGCCAGCTAAAGTGGGCGTCGGCATACGAGTCACCAACCTGAACGCCTGGTACGGCGACAACCACACGCTGCAGGACATCAACCTGCACATGCCGGCCAACAACGCGACGGCGCTGATCGGACCGTCCGGCTGCGGCAAGTCTACGTTCGTCCGCTGCCTGAACCGGATGCATGAGACCAACCCCATTGCGCGCGCCACCGGGTCGGTGATGATGGGCGACCTGGACATCTACAAGGACGCTTCTCCGGTGGAGGTGCGGCGGCGCGTTGGCATGGTGTTCCAGCGGCCGAATCCGTTCCCGACCATGTCCATCTACGACAATGTGGCCAGCGGCCTGAGGCTGAACGGGTTCCGCAACCGGCGCGTGCTGGACGAGGTGGTGGAGCGGTCGCTGCGGAGCGCGGCGCTGTGGGACGAGGTGAAGGACGATTTGAAGCGGAAGTCGGGAGCGAGCATCTCCGGCGGCCAGCAGCAGCGTCTTTGCATTGCGCGGGCGCTGGCGGTGGACCCGGAAGTGCTCCTGATGGACGAGCCTGCATCGGCCCTCGATCCGGTTTCGACGTCGAAGATCGAAGACCTGATCTTCCAGTTGAAGTCGCAGTACACGATTGTGATCGTGACGCACAACATGCAGCAGGCGGCGCGCGTTGCAGAGAATACAGGCTTCTTCCTGAACGGGAAGATGATCGAGTTCGCGGCCACGCACAAGATCTTCACCAACCCCACCGACAAGCGCACCGAGGACTACATCACGGGGAGGTTCGGATGACGCGGATCAAGTTTCATCAGAGCCTCGACGAGCTGAAGGAGAAGCTGCTGGTGATGGCGGGCATGGCGGAGCAGGCGATTCAGCGCGCCATCGAGTCGTACCGGATGCGCGATATTTCCATCTGCGAGCTGGTGCTGCGGTCAGAGCCTGCGATCAACCGTCTGGAGCGCGAGATCGACCAGATGGCGCTGGATCTGCTGGCGATGGAGCAGCCCATGGCCATCGACCTGCGATTCATCCTGTCCGTGATCCGCATCAACGCGGACCTGGAGCGCGTGGGCGACCAGGCGGTGAACATTGCCGTGCGGGTGCGCGAGATGGAGGCGTTCGCGAACGTCGATCTGCCGGTGGACATCCCTCGGCTGGCCTCTCTGGCGGCGGCGATGGTGCGCAGGGCGCTGCAGGCGTTCATCGAGGCGGACGCTGAGCTTGCGCAGTCTGTGCTGACCATGGACGACCAGGTGGACGCGATGAACGAGGCGGCTTTCTACGCCCTGAGCAACCTGGTGCGAGAGCAGCCGTCGCTGACGCCGCAGGCGCTGAATGCGATGATCATCGCGCGCAATCTGGAGCGCGTTGGAGACCACGCGACGAATATCGCAGAGGACGTGATCTTCTGGGTGCGCGGAGCGGATGTGCGCCACAATGCCGCGGTGGACGAGTAAGATTCCGCCTTTCGCAGAAGCGCGAAGGATGCGGCACCCGGACTTTCCTAACACCTGCTCTTCCCTGGCCAACGCCGACTCGTCCCTAGCTAGGACCCACTCGCCCCTGGAAGGTCCACCAGACCAGATTTCGCAGCAGGGGATAGTAGAGGGCCAGGTTGATCGGGGTGTGCGGGCCGTGGAGCAGGCGCATGGCCTGGGCGTAGGACTCCATTTTGGCGCGATAGATCTCCTTCTGGCGGGCGAGGAAGTCCTCCATACCTGCTCCGCTGTGCGCGGCGGTTTTGTAATCGACAATCCAGAGGTAGTCTTGGCTGGCTGTGGCTGTAACTGCGGCTGTTGCTGTGGTTGAGCTGAGAGGTGCGGCGCCGGCGTGGAAGATGCGATCGAGGCGGAGGTTGAAGGACTGAGCGGATGCGCCGGAGTCGTTGGCTGCGACGTTGGCGGCATCGTCCTTGCTGAGGTGTTGATGGCCCGCGGCCTCGAGATCGTTCCAGCCTTGCAGGGCTGCTTCAGAGGATGCGTCGCTGTGGGCGGCCAGAATCCATTGGCCGTGCGGGTCGTCCAGCGTGTTTGCGAGCGCGGTGATGGCGGTGGCGGCGCTCTGCTCGACCTGCAAGGGAGAGATGCCCTGGGCGCGGAGGACGGCGGTGATGCGCGGCTTCCATTGGAGCGGAAGTGAGCGAGCGGCGGCGAGCGTTCCGCCAGCGGCGAAATGGGCGGAGAGCCTCTCAAGGAAAGCGTGGACGGTGTTGCCCACGGCGCGTGCGGCGAGCGAGCCTTCGGGGCGCGAGGTTGCGGCCGAAGCTGCGGCATCGGGTGGGGCGGCAGGGGATGTGCGGTCGCTTTTCAGAAGAGGCAGCAGGCTGGCTGCGGGATCGTGCTGGGCTGGCTTGAAATCGAGCGGAAGACGGCGCAGGGAAGCGCTGCTGGCAGCGGCGTCCGGGCCAGCAGCGTCTTGCAGGCCTGCGTTTTCTGAGTCAGCACTTTCATCTGAGTCAGCATCTTCATTGGCAAGGGCATCCAGAGCAGCGCCATTCGCTGCGGCGCCGATTGTGGCAGCTTCCTCGTTGGCGGCGAGGGAGGTGAGCAGGCCGGGCTCGAACGCTGCTGTGGCGTCGGAGGTTTGCGGCATCTGCAGCAGGTTGCTGGCGAGCGGAGCTGCCTTGGCATCGCTCTGCTCGGCAGCCTGCTGCTCTCGCTCTTCAGCTTCCGCAAAGTGGCGGGCGAAGTGCGGTTCTGCGACTTCCCATGCTGTAGCCAGAAGGCTGTGAGAGTCCGGGGCGGCGTGGGCGGAGGCGTTTGCGAACAGGTGCAGCTCCTCGCGCGCGCGCGTGCATGCGACGTAGTAGAGGCGCTTGTATTCGGCGGTGATGCGCTTGCTGTGCAGACCTCTCACCCAATCGTTCAGTCGCGTGTTCTGCTCTCCTTTGGCGCCCACGGGGACGAGCATCGACAGGGATTCGCCGGGTTGCTCGTCGTTGGGAAGCTCGATCCAGGCGAGCATCCTGCTCTGCTCGTTGCGCGGTTTGCGCTCCAGGCCGGGGACGATGACAACGTCCCACTCCAGCCCCTTGGCATGGTGCATGGTGAGCAGCTC
>JAJZHR010000189.1 GCA_021810815.1 Acidobacteriota bacterium
TATTGGAGTTACGCACCATCGCGAGAACAACCGTGCCGCCAGGATTGACGGCTACCTTGTCGACGTTGGGCAGACTGAAGGCATAGGTGCTTCCGCCAGTGGACATGACGAGCTGGCCGGACTGCTCGGCAGCGCCTGCGAATACGATTCCCGTCGGCGTGGCAGCGGCTGAAGGTGAGTTGGCATTGAAGCCGGCCGCTGTTCCAGAGCTGGTTTCCTTGCCGTAGTTGATGGCCGTCAAGTTGCCGTCATTGAGCGACAGGACGTAGCCCGTCAACTGCTCCGGGTAGTTGATGATGCTGATCGGGTTGGCTTCGGAGTATCCCGAGATGGAGAAGCGCTGAATCGTGTCCTGAATGTTTCCGCGCAGATCATTGAATCCGTCGAGGACCTCGAGCCCACCGCTGGTGCCGTTGGCGGTGTAGGCGGCCATGACGCGATAGAGCAGACCGCTGGGAGGAGTAGGCCGACCCGCATAGTTGTACTGCGGGTAGTAGTAAAGAGGCCGCCGACAGGCAGTCGGAACCAGCGTAGCAACAGCCAACAGAAGGCCAGCAAAGAGCTGGGCTTTGACACTTCGAATCTTCAACGTAAACCACTCCAAACCGGTGCGCTCGCCGCGCTAGGGACTGCTAACCAAGTATGACGAGTATATCAGGCGGAAGTGAGCGGGTATGTGTATCCGACCCGCCGGTGGCGTGTCTGCACGCGGCTGACGTTATACCATGAGGGTTACGCCCGAGGATGATGGAACCGAAACAGGCGTGCAGGACAGGAGCCACATGGAGGCCGCAGTAGACAAGCTCTTCGCCGGTGAGACAGTGCTGTGCGACGGTGCGATGGGAACGATGTTGTACGGTTGCGGCGTGTTCATCAACCGCTGCTACGACGAGTTGAACGTCACGCAACCGGAGATGGTTCGCAGCGTGCACGAGCTGTACCTGCAAGCCGGCGCACAGGTGATTGAGACCAACACGTTTGGTGCCAACGCGTTCCGGCTGGAAGGCTTTGGCCTGCGTGACAAGGTGGCCGCGTTCAACCTTGCCGGCGCGAAGATAGCGCGTCAGTGTGCGGATGCGCTGGCCGAGAAGCAGGGGGCCGTCGCCTTCGTCGCTGGCGCTGTCGGTTCGCTGGGGCTGCAGCTTGAACCGAAGGGCAAGACGACGCTGACCGAAGCGCGCGCCGCGTTTGCCGAGCAGATCCGCGCACTGGCCGAGGGCGGCGTGGATCTTCTGGTGGCCGAGACGATGATGTCCGTTGCCGAAGCCGAGCAGGCGGTGCTGGCGGCCCGGGAGGCGGCTCCTCAGCTCAAGATCGTCGTCCTGATGACGGTGAACGAAGACGGCAACTGCCTGGACGGCAGCAGCCCGGAGAGCGCGGCCGAGCGGCTTACGGCTGCGGGCGCGGACGCGATCGGCTGCAACTGCAGCGTTGGCCCGGCGACTGTGCTGGGTGTGATCGAGCGTATGCGTGCCGCGACCACGCTGCCGTTGGTCGCGATGCCCAATGCGGGGATGCCGCGGCAGATCGAAGGGCGCAACATCTACCTGACTTCGCCGGAGTATATGGCGAGCTTTGCGCGGAAGTTCGTGCGCGCAGGAGCAAGCTGGGTGGGCGGCTGCTGCGGGACCACACCGGAGCACACGCGCGCGATGCGGGGTGCGATCCGGGCGATGGCTGCACAGGAGTCGGGAGAGTCTGCATCGAGACTGGCCGCGAGCGTGAGCGCGGAATCGGAGGCAGGCGTTGAGCCGCAGCCGATGGCGGAGCGTTCCGGCATCGGGCGACGGATTGCCACCGGCGAGTTCGTGACGATGGTCGAGATTGTTCCACCCAAGGGCTTCGACTGCGCGAAGGAGCTGGCCGGTGCGGCGCTGATGCAGCAGCATGGCGTTCACGCGATCAACGTGCCGGATTCGCCGCGGGCCAGCGCGCGGATGAGCGCGCAGACGCTTTGCCTGCAGATTCAGCAGCAGGTCGGCATCGAGACGGTGCTGCATTACACGTGCCGCGATCGCAATGTGCTGAGCATCCAGAGCGACTTGCTGGGTGCGGCTTCCATGGGGCTGAAGAATATCCTCTGCCTGACGGGCGATCCGCCGAAGATGGGCAACTATCCGGACGCGACGGCGGTGTTCGACGTGGATGCGATCGGGCTGACGAGCATTGTGCGCGGTTTGAACCATGGACTCGATATCGGGAAGAATCCTATCGGCGGCTCGACGGGGTTCACGATCTCCGTGGCGGCCAATCCTGGCGTTCCAGACATCGAGCACGAGCTGCGACGCTTTGAGCATAAAGTCGAAGCCGGTGCGGAGTTCTGCATCACGCAGCCGGTGTTTGACCTGAAGTTGCTGGAGCAGTTTCTGCGACGCATTGAAGGATTTCGTATTCCTGTGGTCGCGGGCATCTGGCCGCTGACCAGTCTGCGCAACGCCGAGGTGCTGAAGAACGATCTGCGCGTCTCGATGCCGGATGCGATTCTGCAGCGTATGGCGGCCGCTCCGAACCGCGAGGTCGCGCTCGCGGAGGGCCTGGCGATTGCGCGTGAGATGCTGCGCAGCGTTCGTGGCGAGGTGCAGGGCGTGCAGGTGAGTGCACCGTTTGGCAAGTATCAGGCCGCAGCCGATGTGCTGGCCGTGCTGGAAGAGGGGAACTGATGGCAAGCTTTGAAGACAAATTGGCGGAGCTGGAGAAGGTCGTCGAACGGCTGGAGCGCGGCGACCTGACGCTGGAAGAGAACGTGGGCCTGTTTGAACGTGGAACGCATCTTTCCAACGCCTGCAGGGAGGAGCTGGATCGCGCGGAGAGCCGGATTCAGGTGCTGCTCGATCCGAAGGGTCATGGTCCGGTTCGTGTCGGCGAGCTGGAGGTTGACGCCGAGGAGGATGTCGCGGACGAGGACTACGGCGACGGCCGTCTTTAGAGCCTCTTCGCCGGGGGTGTGGGGTACCCCCCTCCCCCCCCTCTGTTTTTGCTTGATCTCTGGAATCAACAGGTTACGGGGTGTTGTGGCTGTAAAATATTGATTGCAGAGATTTTACGGGCAAAATATTCAAAACATTGAGGTTAGGGGTGGAGTGGCTGTAAGCTGTTGATTGCAGATATGTTACAGGCATAATATTCAAAACATTGGGGTTAGGGCGGTTTGTCGGCAGATGTAGTCGTGCCGAAGCTGGCAAAACGCAGATTCCCTTCGGGAATGACGGGCACGAGGGGAGCATCCGCAACAAAAGAGAGTTTGGGAATGACGGGCACGAGGGGGTCGTCCGCAACAAAAGAGAGTTTGGGAATGACGGGCACGAGGGGAGCATCCGCACGAAGAGACGGCTAGCGGGGGTCCTGGCGCGTCTGCCTTGGGGAGTCGGTTGCCAGTTGGCCCGTTGCCGGTTTCCCGTTTTTGCCTCTACTTCTATTGTAAGGAGTTGGGTGGGGTAAATGTGTTTTTCGTTTTGCGGAGGGAAGTCGTTTTAGCAGAATGGGTTACGGGTTCTGGGTGGTGGGTTGGGGGTTGACAGGGCGAGTTTGGCGGGAAATTCGTGCAAAAAAGTGTAGAAGGACAAGTCTCAGGTTTTTGTGCAGGGAAGTGACGGACTCAAAAGGCCAGAGCGCTTTTCCATCAGGTGTAGTCGCCGCCCAAGATGCAGATTCCTCCGCTTCGCTGCGGAATGACAAATCGTGAAGATTGTTGGCGACTACACCTGAGAGGGAGCTGCCCTAGCGGTCGCGCGTGGTGACGAACGTTGGCACCCAGAGCAGGGCGCGCTTGAACTCGTTGTCGGGCAGCTCGGCGATGGACTGGCGGGCGGCCTCGGCGTAGGCGCAGGCCGTGTCCATGGCGTAGGAGAGCGAGCCGTGGCGCTGCAGGATTTCGAGGATGTCGACGTGCGCGACGCGGGCAAAGCTGCGGTCGGCGAGCACGGTGCGGATGGCCTCGCGGTCGGCGCCGGTGCCGCGTTCGAGCGCATGGATGACAGCCAGCGTCGCCTTGCCTTCGCGGAGATCGCTGGCGGCGGGCTTGCCGAGTACGTCGTCGGTCGCGGTGAGGTCGAGGACATCATCGACGATCTGGAAGGCCAGGCCGAGGTTGCGGCCGTACTCGCCGAGCGTCTGCTCGCAGGGAGCGTCGCTGTCGGGGTCCGTCGCGGCGAAGGGCTGCGGGTTGGCGATGACCGCGCCGAGTCGCATGGAGACCTGGAAGAGGCAGGCGGTCTTGCGGTAGATGAGGTCGAAGTACTCTTCCTCGTTGATGAGGTGGCCGAGCTTCTCCATCTGCAGCAGCTCGCCTTCGACCATCTGCTGGGTGAGCGAGATGAGCAGGTCGAGGATGCGGAAGTTGCGCTCCTGGAGGGCGGTCTGAAAGGCCTGCATGTAGAGCCAGTCGCCGGCGAGGACGCACTTGGCGTTGCCCCAGGTGGTGTTGGATGACGGTCGGCCGCGACGGGTGGAGGCTTCGTCGATGATGTCGTCGTGGACCAGCGTGGCGGTGTGCAGCATCTCGACGACGGCGCCGAGGCGGATGCGGGCTTTGCTGTCCGACTCCAGCGCCCGGCAGGCGAGCAGCAGCAGCATGGGACGGATGCGCTTGCCGCCGCCGGACATCAGGTAGTTGGCGATGTCCGTGACGACGGCTACTGGCGATTCGGCCTGACTGCCGAACTCGCGTTCGATGGCAGCGAGGTCGTCTTTCAGGAGGTCGAAGACCTCAGCCGCGGACGCGATGGAGATTGTGCTCACGTAACTCCAAGAGTATCAGGGTTTGCGGCCTGGATGCGAGGGTGTGTCAAGACCTCGGAGTGGCCTGTTTTGCGCCGGATACACGCTAGTTGGAGCGGAAGTTCGTGAACTGGAGGTCGATTCCAAGGTCCTTGCCGCGCAGCAGGGCCATGATCTGCTGGAGCGTGTCGCGATCCTTGCTGGTGACGCGGACGGTGTCGCCCTGAATGCTGGCGTTCGCCTTCAGCTTGGAGTCCTTGATGAGCGCGACGATCTTCTTCGCGGGCTCGGACGCGACGCCCTGCTTCAGCGTGATCTTCTGGCGCACGGAGGAGTTGGATGCGGGCTCGATCTTGCCGTACTCGAGGTTCTTGAGCGAGACGTTGCGCTTGACCAGCTTCTGGCCGAGGATCTCGATGACGGCCTTGAGCGTGTACTCGTCCTGGCTGGCGAGCTGGATGGCCTCTTCCTTCTCGAGCGCGATGGTGGACTTGGAGTTCTTCAGGTCGAAGCGCGCGTTGACCTCTTTGGTGGCCTGGTCGATGGCGTTCTTGACTTCCTGAATCTCTACCTTGCTGACGACGTCGAAGCTGTTATCTGCTGCCATGATGTGTGTAGGTTTCCTTTGCGTTAACCATTATGCGGCTCCGCGCGCTTCGGTACGGCTTGCGGGGAAGAGCCTGTGGAAATTTTCGGTGGTCTGTGCGGCCAGGGTGGCCGGGGGTACGTTGCGGAGGCCGGCGACGAACTGGGCGGTGAGGGCGGTGTGCGCCGGCTCGTTGCGCTGGCCACGCAGGGGGATCGGCGTCAGGAAGGGCGCGTCGGTCTCCACCAGGATGCGGTCGGCGGGCGCGGTGCGGGCCACCTGCTGGATAGTCACC
>JAJZHR010000190.1 GCA_021810815.1 Acidobacteriota bacterium
GCCCAGTCCCACCAGGGTCGCCGCGTTCGGGGCGATGATGCCTGCGTTGCGCAGGCCGATGAAGGCGATGAAGAGGCCAACGCCGCCAGCGACCGCTGCATGCAGTTCATGCGGAATGGCGCTCACCAGCCTCTGCCGGATGCCGCCCAGCGTGAGCAGCATAAAAATGATGCCGGAGAGGAACACCGCTCCCAGCGCCGTCTGCCACGGCACGCCCATCCCTTTCACGACGGAGTAGGTGAAGTACGCGTTCAGCCCCATGCCAGGGGCGAGTGCGATTGGATACCTCGCCAGAGCGCCCATCAGGAAGCTGCCCAGCGCGGCTGAGAAGCAGGTGGCGGCCGTCACAGCGGCCAGCGGCATCCCCGCCTCATGCAGGATCGACGGGTTCACGAAGATGATGTAGGCCATCGTGACGAACGTAGTCAGTCCGGCAAGCGTCTCGGTGCGCCAGTCAGTGCCAAGCGCCGCGAACTCGAAGTAGCGTTCGAGCGAAGCGACGGTGCCAGCTTGTTTTTCAACAGTGATGGGAGGCATGGCTGAACCGTGCTGCGCTCAAGGTGCCGTGTTCGCTGATCTTACACGGGCTGCGCTAATACGCAGCTTGAGATTCATTCGTTTGCGGCGCGCGTTCATTGGATCTTCATGCGTCATTCAAGGACTCCTAACAGGCCAAGAACAAGATAGAAGCTCCAAACGGCCTGAAGTCGCTAAGCCGAGGCGTTGCGTTAATGCCAAAGCGAGTCGCTCATCACCGTGCGCGAAATTACCGCAAGGCACACTTGAAAGCTTTATCGAGAGGTCTCATGAGATTGTTTCACGGACGTTCGCCACTCTGTATTCTACTGTTAGCATTCCTGCTGACGGCATGCGACATCGCGTTTGCCCAGGGTTCGGCAAGCCTGCACGTGACCACCTCCAATGCAAGCGGAATTGTTGTGGCTGGGGCACACGTGTCCCTCACCAACGAGGCATCGGGATCGGCGCTGAATACCCTCACCAGCCCGGACGGATCGTTCGACCTGACCGGCCTGGAGCCCGGAAGCTATACCTTGTCCATCACGATGCCGGGCTTTGTGGATTACACACAGAAGTCCATCCAACTGCAGGCAGACCAGAACTTCGCGTTTCAGGTGACGATGCGAACAACGTCTGTGCTGCAATCGGTCACGGTAACAGCAGAGGGATCGCCCGAGACATCCGTGACGCAGGCGACGATTTCGCGCGCAGAGATTGAAGGCGTCGCAGGTCCATTTGGCAGCGCTGCGCAGGCTCTCACCGCTGCTCCTGGCGTCTTTGTGTACGGCTATGGTGGAGTGGCTGCGACTGCCCGCAGCGAAGTTGTGGTTCGCGGCGTCAAGGGCGGCTGGTCCAGCGTCAACGGCGATGTCCTGAGGAACGGCATCAGCTTTCTCTTCGACGGCATTCCGATGAACAATATGATCTCGAATAACGGACAGTGGCAGACCACACAGATACCGATCATGGACATGATCTCCGATATCAACGTGGATTATGGCCCAGGCGCGCCCTCCAACCGCTGGTATGACAGCCTCGGCGGCACGGTGAACTATATCCCTGCGCAGCCTAAGATCACACCCGGCGGCGCAATCGCATTCGGCACCGACTACGGAAGCTATAACACCAGCATCACGCACTTGATCGCCAACACGGGTATGCGCAACGGATGGTCCGGCCTGATGGCCGCCGGCTACGCGTCGAACGACACCTTTCGCGTGGGCACTACGGGGATTCCCACCTTTAGCGCTCCGTCATCTGGCTACTCCGTTCACGCCAAGCTGCTCAAGCAGTTCTCCAACGGGACGATCAGCCTCGGCTACTATCACAGCCGCAACACCGAGTTCCGTCCGAACTTCCTCCCCATTTTGCCGATAACACCGGCGTCGAACGGCAACTACGGCGACGCGGTCACCACCACCGGCCTGTATGGCACCGACGCGCAGCCAAGCTCCAACATCCCCGCGAACGTCCAGTACTATAGCCAGGCGACCAGCGGCTTCTACTCCTCGCTGGCGAAAGACCTCTGGTACAAGCACATCAAGACGCAGAGCGATATCCTGTATGGCAAGCTGCAGTTGGCCATTTCGCCGCGTCTCATGTTCGACTCGCAGTCGTGGTACCGGCACGGCTACCGCCTGCATGACCGCGTGGTGAATTTCTATGGCCCCAACTACGCGGTGGGCCACGAATGGTACGATCCTGCCTCCAACACCATTGGCAATGACAGCTCCCTGACGATACAGGCGTCCCACAACCTGGTGACTGTGGGCGGCTATTGGATGCACGGCGGCTACCGCAATCCCGTCGCGCTTTTCAATCCCGCGCAGGGCACAAGCAAGTACAATCCTGCCTTCTTCAACAGCGACCACCTCTACAACGACTACGGCTTCTTGTTTCTCCAGGATCGCATCGACCTGTTCAACAAGAAGCTCATCATCACACCGGGAGGGGCCGAGCAGTTGTTCCGTACCGACTATTTCAACACCGGCCTCGCCGACTTCCCTGGAGCGCCTGCGGCCAACGATCCGGAGCTGGCGCCGGACACGCACAAGAACTTCCTGAAATTCTCACCGTCAGTTGGAGCGCAATATCTGGCGACGGACTGGTTCACTCTGCACGGCAACTACGCCATCACCTACCAGAATCCGACCGATTCAGCATTTGGAGCCAACCGCGCCACCAACGGTGTTGATATCTCCAAGCTCAAGGCGGTGAAGAGCGACAACGTGGAAGGAGGCTTCCTGGTGACCAAGTGCCCGGCGGCCGTATTCGGCACCTGTTCGTTGGACGCCACATACTTCCATGACAAATTGAGCAATGTGAATGTGGTCACCCAGGTCGCGCAACAGAGCCTTCCAGCAGCCATCGCCCTGGCGGCAAGCGTGAACAATGGTGTATCCATCAACTTCGATGATGCTCCCAGCAGCCACTTCCAGGTCCATGGCAACGCGATCATCCAGCACAACTACTTCTTGTCGTATATTCCCAACGGCACCACTACCAACTACGGCGGCTATCCCATATCGAACAACCCCAAGTACTCCACGAACCTGGGGTTGACGAGCGAGTTGAAGACTGGTAACCACCGCCTCGATCTGACGCCCGGCCTCTGGTGGCAGTATGTGGGCACTCGCTACCTGTTCAGCAACGTGAACAACGCCCCCACGACACAGACGATGCCCGGCTATGGCGTGGTCAACTTCAACATGGACGGAGTTTTGAACGGCCTGCTTCCCGGCAGCTTGGCGGAGACGCCCATCAAACTGTCGCTCGGCGTCGAGAACCTGCTGAACAAGCGCTACAACCCGACGGCCTACATCACCAGCGGCGGCTACTTCGGCACCAGCTTCGGCGGATACACGCTTGTGGATCCAGGCGCGCCGAGGGAATTCATCATTTCCCTCAACTTCGGCATCAAGTAAGTCGAAGCCAACCAGCATCGCCCCCGCATCTCGCGCCAGCAGATGCGGGGGCGCATCATTTATGTCATCACGTCTACGCGATCACGATGCGAGGCTCCGTCTTGCTCTGGATGTCTTCGCTGGAGACGCCGGGAGCGCACTCCACCAGCAGCAGACCCTGCGGTGTCACGTCCATTACTCCAAGGTCGGTGATGATGCGGTTGACGACGCGCGCACCTGTCAGCGGCAGGTTGCATTCACGGAGTATCTTCGGTCCTCCGTCCCGCGTGCAGTGCTCCATCACGACGACCACCCGGCGCACGCCTGCCACCAGGTCCATCGCGCCTCCCATGCCCT
Source organism: Acidobacteriota bacterium (assembly GCA_021810815.1). Lineage (GTDB taxonomy): Bacteria > Acidobacteriota > Terriglobia > Terriglobales > Acidobacteriaceae > JAJZHR01. The sequence goes on from JAJZHR010000190.1 coordinate 3,780, forward strand.
TCACCATCTTTCCGGGAACCATCCAGTTTGCCAGATCGCCACTCTCGGAGACCTGCATTGCGCCGAGGAATGCCAGGTCGATGTGGCCGCCGCGAATCATCGCAAACGAGTCCGCGCTGGAGAAGTAGCTGGAGCCGGGAAGCGCCGTCACCGTTTGCTTGCCGGCGTTGATCAGGTCGGCGTCCACCGCGTCGTCGGTCGGGAAGGGGCCAATCCCAAGCAGGCCGTTCTCCGATTGCAGCGTGACCGTCATCCCCTCCGGAATGTAGTTGGCCACCAGCGTCGGAATGCCGATGCCCAGATTCACGTAGTAGCCATCGCGCAACTCCTGCGCCGCGCGCTGCGCCATCTGCTGACGAGTCCAAGCCATGGCTATACTCTCCTCGCAGCTTGCTTGTCTGAGCCAGCCTGCTTCTCAGGGCCTGTCTGTGTTTCTGAAATCGTCCGCTGCTCGATGCGCTTCTCTGGCGAAGGATTGTGGACCAGTCGCTGCACGTAGATTCCCGGAGTGTGGATGTTGTCCGGGTCCAGCTCGCCCGGCTCCACGATGATCTCCGCCTCGGCGATGGTGACGCGTCCGCACGTTGCTGCCATGGGATTGAAGTTGCGCGCCGTCTTGCGATAGACCAGGTTGCCGCTGGTGTCCGCCTTCCATGCCTTCACCAGAGAGACGTCGGCGCGAATGCCGCGCTCCAGGATGTACGTCTTGCCGTCGAATTCCTGATGCTCTTTTCCCTTGCCGACCAGTGTTCCCACGCCTGTCGCCGTGTAGAAGGCCGGAATGCCAGCTCCCCCGGCCCGCATGCGCTCGGCGAGCGTCCCCTGCGGACAGAATTCCACATCCAGATCGCCGCACAGGAACTGCCGCTCGAACTCGGCGTTCTCTCCCACGTAGCTGGAGATCATCTTGCTGATCTGCCGCGTCTCCAGCAACAGGCCAAGGCCCCAACCATCCACGCCTGCGTTGTTGCTCGCGACGGTCAGTCCGCGCGCTCCGCTGTCGCGCAGGGCAAGAATCAGCGCCTCTGGAATGCCGCACAGGCCAAAGCCGCCGACGGCCAGCGTCATGCCGTCCCGCACCAAATCGGCGAGAGCGGATTGCGCATCGGGATAGAGTTTGTTCATAGGTGGAGATCCGCCCCAGGGCAAAAAGAGTCAACCAAACCTTATACCTCGTGCGCGTTCCGGAGTCGAATGGAACCTGCCGGCATTGGTGCCTTTACCCAAGCGCGCGGAAAGAGTTACTATCGTTTCTCCTTTGTATAAACGATTTATCTTGACAGTCGCCATATAGCCAACGTATGTTGCGTTCGAAGTTCTACGGATGTCCCCAGCCACTGCCAGCAGACTCCCCAGAGGAGCACGACAGGGCGAGCAGGATTCTCCTGATTGCCCTTCCTCCCGGTCGGCACGACAGAAGATACGTCTTCCCGTGCTTATGGCGATCAAAACCGATCTTGAGGAGAGAACTGTGGCTGTTTCGATCCCCCCTGTGTCTGCGCGCACGGCCATCGTGCTTCTATTGCTGGTTGTATCCGCCGTCTCGGCACAGGCCCAAAGTACCAGCGTCGGCAGCGGCACCCTAAGTTGGTTGTGGCCGAGGCAGCAGCTTTTTCGACCCCAGGGACGGGTTGCATGGATGCCGTTCTTGGGGTCTAGCTCTTGAAGTCCCATGCACAGAGAAGCGACATGGCGGCACTAGGGAAGCTCTGCGCAGGGTAGTGATTTGCTGACGATGAGTGGTTCTGTTGAAGTTTGAGCGGAGCGAGGGTCTGTTTGCAGTGCTTTACTTGCTTTT
>JAJZHR010000191.1 GCA_021810815.1 Acidobacteriota bacterium
CCGACCGCGAGCGGATGGAGCGCGCCATCGCCGCCATCTCTCCTGAAGACGCCCGCCGCTTCCACCTCTTCTACGAGCACAACCGCGAGAAGCTGGCCCGCTTCACACCCTTCTTCGAAACCCACTTCGACAGTTGGCGCGACCTTGCAACGCCGGCCATGATGCGCCTGCTTCCCATGCTCGCGCCATGGAAGTCCCTCGACAGCTACCTCAACACCTACTTCAGGGACGAGCGCATCCGCCTCGGCTTCAGCTTCCAGTCGAAGTATCTCGGCATGTCGCCCTTCCGCTGCCCCAGCCTCTTCAGCATCCTCAGCTTCATGGAGTACGAGCACGGCGTCTTCCACCCCACCGGCGGCTGCGGCGCCGTCAGCGCAGCCATGGCCCGCGTCGCCACTGAAATGGGCGTGGAGATCCTGCTGGACGAGCCGGTAGAGCAGGTGGAGTTTGCGGGCAGAAGGGCAGTAGGCGTCCGCACCGCCAAACGCAACCTCCCCGCAGATGCCGTCGTCATGAACGCCGACTTCGCGCGCGCCATGCGCCGCATGGTTCCCAACCACCTCCGCCGCCGCTGGACCGACAAGCGCGTCGCGAAGAAGCGCTTCTCCTGCTCCACCTTCATGATGTACCTCGGCATCGAGGGCCGGTACGAAGACCTCTCCCACCACACCATCTATCTCACCCGCGACTACAAGCAGAACCTCCGCGACATCGAGGACCTGCACGTGCTCTCGGACGATCCCTCCTTCTACGTGCAGAACGCCTGCGCCACCGATCCATCGCTCGCCCCCGAGGGCAACAGCACCCTCTACGTCCTGCTCCCCGTCACGCATGAGTCGCCCAACGTGGACTGGGCGAAGGAGACGCCGCGCTTCCGCTCCCTCGCCCTCAAGCAGCTTGAGAAGGTGGGCATCACCGGCGTCGAAGACCGCATCCGCACCGAGCGCGTACTGACGCCCGCAGGCTGGGACAGCGAGTTCGAACTCCATCTCGGCTCCACCTTCAGCATGGCCCACAACCTCCGCCAGATGCTGCATCTCCGTCCGCACAACCGCTTTGAAGACCTCGACGGCGTGTATCTCGTAGGCGGCGGAACCCATCCCGGCAGCGGCCTTCCCGTCATCTTCGAGTCCGCCCGCATCACCTCCCGCCTGCTGCTCCAGGACCTCAAGCTGGAGCCGCAGTGGAATGCGGAACCCACGCGCACGCAGGACGAGGCGAGGGACGACAGTGCGCGGGGCATGGTCGGGGTGGCATCGTGAGCCTTGCGCATCTCAGCGCGATTCCCCAGAATGGTTCGTCTGACCAGAAGGGTGCGTCCGGCCAGAAGGGTGCGCCTGCCACAGGGGAGGCGATGCGAATGGAATCCCAGATCCGGCAGTTGCGCGAGGCTCAGCGAGAATGGTCGGCAATGTCGATCCGGCATCGCCTGCGCATCCTGAAGCGCGCTCGCCACCTGCTCGCAGCGGAAGCCGAACAGTTCATCCCCGACATATCCCCAGACCTCGTTCGCAGCCCTGCCGACACGCTCGCCGCAGAGGTGCTTCCCGTGCTCGCCGCCTGCGAATTTCTTGAGCGCGAAGCTGGCTTCATCCTTCGCCCCCGCATCCTCGGCAGGCGCGGCCTTCCTCTCTGGCTCTGGGGCGTTCGCTCGGAGATCCATCGCGTCCCCATGGGCGTCGTCCTCATCATCGGAGCGTCCAACTACCCTCTGCTCCTCGCCGGCGCTCAGGCCCTGCAGGCGCTCGCCGCAGGCAACGCCGTCGTTTGGAAGCCCGGCACCGGCGGCCGCGCCGTCGCCGAGAGGCTGGCGCGCCTGCTTGCGCGGGCAGGTCTGCCCGATGGCCTTCTGCTCATCACAGACGAGTCCCCGGATGCCGCCCAGCAGGCCATCGCGGCTGGCGTGGACAAAGTCTTCTTCACCGGCTCCGCCGCCACCGGGCGCATCGTCATGCGGCAGCTTGCAGAGACGCTCACGCCCAGCGTCATGGAACTCTCCGGCTGCGACGCCGTCTTCGTCCTCGATGGCGCGGACCTGCATCGCGCAGCCGACGCTCTCGCTTTTGGAGTCGCACTGAACGGTTCGGCCACCTGCATGGCATCGCGCAGACTCTTCGCCACCTCCACCACCCTCTCCGCCCTGCTTCCTCTGCTCCAGGAAAAGCTGCGCCACGCTCCGCAGGTTCCTCTTCCTCTGCGAACCCGGCATCTCCTCGATCAGATCATCGCCAATGCCCGGGCCAGAGGCGCAACGATCCTCGATTCCCAGGCAGCAGCCGAACCCACTTCCAATGCAGCAGCGGAATTCACGCCCCCGGCAGCAGCCCGACCCGCCGACAATGCGTCGTCCACGCTCATCCTCAACGCCACCCCAGACATGCTTGCCATGCAGGCGGACATCTTCGCTCCTCTGCTCTCGCTATGCGTCGTGGAGAGCGAAGCCGCAGCTCTCGCAGCCTATGCCAGATGCTCCTACGCCCTCACCGCCGCCGTCTTTGGCGCGGAACGCGAAGCCCTGGCCCTCGCCCGCCAACTCGAAGCAGGCAGCGTCCTCGTCAACGATCTCATCGCCCCCACCGTCGATCCGCGCGTCCCCTTCGGAGGTCGCCGCGACAGCGGCTTCGGCGTAACCCGCGGCGCTGAAGGACTGCTGGAGATGACAGCAATCAAGGTGGTCCTCGTCCGCCGTGGCAACGACAAGCACCACTACGCCAAGTCCTCAGACGCGCACACCGATTTCTTCGCCGGGTACATGCAGGCGTCGCACGGCAAAGGCCTCGGAACGCGCTGGCGCGGACTCATCCGTGCCCTCAAGGCCGCAACAAAGATCGGGTGAGAAGCACTTTGCGCCCCACGAACATGGTCGGAGAGCGAAACATGAAGGTGGCAGTAATCGGTTCCGGATTGGGTGGCCTCGCCGCAGCCTGCACACTGGCCGCGCGAGGCTACGAGGTCGATGTGTTCGAGAAGAACCCATGGCTCGGCGGCAAGGCGGCGCAGCTTCAGCAGCAGGGCTTCCGCTTTGACATGGGGCCCACCATCCTCATCCAGCCCTCCGTCCTCAAGCGCGTCTTCGACGAGAGCAGGCGCAATATCGCCGACTATCTCGCCATGGTGCGCCTCGACCCCCAGTGGCGCTGCTTCTTCGACGATGGCCAGGTCCTCGACCTCAAGCAGGATGTTCGCGACATGGCGGCCTCGCTCAACAGCCTCCGCCCCGGCATGGGCCAGAAGTACGCCGACTTCATCGCCATGTCGGAGCAGTTGCACGGCATCAGCGACCGCTTCTTCTTCTGGCGTTCCATCGGCTCCATGAGGGACACCTTCGAGATCGGCGGAGCCTTCGACCCGAAGGTGCTCAAGGACGTCATGCGCATGCGCCTCGGCAAGACCGTCGCCAGCGTCATCCGCGAATACATCCCGGACAAGAACGTCGCCCAGATGCTCGACCACTTTGTGCAATATGTCGGTTCCTCGCCAGATGCTTCTCCGGCCATTCTCTGCGCCATCGGACACATGCAGACCGAGGAGGGCATCTGGTACCCCATGGGCGGAACCCGCTCTGTCCCCGTCGCCCTCGCGAAGCTAGGCGAAGACCTCGGCGTCCGCTTCCACACCTCCACCGATGTGCAGCAAATTCTGGTCGAGGAGGGAAAGGTCGCGGGCCTGTTGACGACCACGGGTGCGCGCCACGATTTTGATGCCGTCGTCTCCAACTCCGACGCCGTGCGCACCCATCGCGAACTCATCGGCGGCAAGGTCGCCGACCGCTTCAACCGCAGGCGCAAATACGAGGCCGCCTGCTCCGGCGTCGTCCTCTACCTCGGCCTCAGCAAGCGCTACACCCATCTCGCCCACCACGACTTCGTCTTCTCCCGCGACCCGCACGAGGAGTTCCACCACATCTACGACCTTGGCGAGCCAGCGCCCGATCCCACCTGCTATCTCGCGTCCACATCCGCCACCGAGCCTTCCACCGCTCCTCCCGGCGGCGACGCTCTCTACGTCCTGGTGCATACGCCCTACCTGCGGCCCCATCATGACTGGTCGAAGATGCTCCCCGCCTACCGCCAGGTCATCCTCGACAAGCTCAAGCGCACCGCCGGCCTCCATGACATCGAGGACCGCATCGTCTTCGAGTCCGCCCTCACCCCGCAGGGCATCCACGACCGCTACCGCGTGCTCGACGGAGCCATCTACGGCATCAGCAGCCACGGCCGCTTCAACGGCGCATTCAAGCCCGCCAACGCCAGCCCCGATGTGGACGGCCTCTTCCTCTGCGGCGGAGCAGCCCATCCCGGCCCCGGCATGCCCATGGTCATGATGTCCGGATGGATCGCCGCCGACGCGCTCGACCAGAGGTATCGCGGCCACGGACCAGCAGCGCAGGCGCGGCAGCAGGTGGAAGAGATGGCCCGGATGGCCGTCGGCGCGCCGTGAGGGTATGCTTGGCTGGACATGGCAGCCAGCGCAGAGCCATCGTCGAGGGCGCAATGCACACCGGCGGCGCACACAACACAATCCGGCCCGGCGTTGCAGGCCCGCAGCGCCAGTCGCGCCCGCAGCCGCAGTCCAGACTCGTCCTCTGGCTCTTCAGTTGGATGATCCTCTGGTACATGCGCCGGCAGTTCCACGCCGTCCGCATGGCCCACGCCGCCCGCTTCCGCTCCTATGGCCGCCCTCTCATCGTGTGCCTCAACCACCCCTCCTGGTGGGACCCGCTCACCTGCATCACCCTCTACCGCAACCTGATGCCGCAGCATTTTCATTACGCTCCCATGGACGCGAACGCCCTGCGCCAGTACGGCTTCTTCCGCAAAATCGGCCTGTTCCCCGTAGAAATGGGAACCGCCCGCGGAGCCGCGCAATTCCTCAGGGGAGGCCGCGCCGTGCTCGCCGACCAGAGCAACGTCCTTTGGGTAACACCGCAGGGAGAGTTCACCGACGCCCGCCAGCGCCCTCCGCGCTTCCGTCCCGGCCTCGGCTCGCTGGTCAGCCACATGGAAAGCTGCACCATCCTCCCCCTCGCCATCGAGTACACCCACTGGGACGAGCGCCTGCCAGAGGCCCTGCTCCTCTGCGGAGAACCAGTCCACGTCGAACGCGGCGCAGACCGTACCTCCGCCCAGTGGACCACCCTGCTCGAAAAAGGCCTGCAAGCCGCCCAGGACGACCTCGCCGCCATGGCCTCGTCGCGCAACCCCAACGGCTTTCAAACGCTGGCCGCAGGCGGCGTCGGAGTAGGCGGCTTCTACCAACTCTGGCAGCGCCTCCGCTCCCGCCTTCGCCGCGAACCCTACAAACCCGACCACGGCAGCATCCGCGGAGCCTGAAAACCTGACAACCGATACCTGACAACTCAGAACTGACAACTCAGACCTGTCACCTGAAAAACTGCCGCCCGACAACCAGCCTGACGCCGCCACCCATGTTGACTCTCTCCATCCTCGCCCTGATCTTCGCCGCCATCCCAGCGGCCCTCTTCTGCGCCAATCTGCGCGCCTACGCCCCGCCGCCTCGCCTGCAGCACCGAGGGGCAGAAGAGTCGGCCGAACTCCCCTCCATCTCCGTCC